>NZ_JAGHZN010000074.1:0-18238 GCF_017746735.1 Roseofilum sp. Guam
CTTCGCAGCTTCAACGAATCGCACAGACTTTCACCTCATACGGCTCCTGGCTAAATCAGTCCTTGTCATTGGTACGGTTCAGACTACCATCGTTGGATGTCTTTGAATCGTGACAGTGCTTATGTAACAGTTGAAGGTTTTTGTACTCATCCTTACCACCAAGAGATTTGGGGATGATGTGGTCTACTTCAACTAGGTCTGTATCTGTGAAATACATCCCACAGAAATTACATTTGCCTTTTTGTTTCTTCAGGAGTTTGGAAACTCTTGTGGAAGTTCCAATATGTTGACCCCTGCGTTTGCTCCAGTATGTCCAATCTCCATCGTATGGCGATTTATCCGGTTGAACTAACGTATGACGTTTTATGGGTGTTTCATCGTGGGTCAGAAGGTGATATCCTTCTTGCCTAGTTTGGAACGTCCATGTCCCGTTTTTTCCGTGACTGAAGTATTTTCTCAGCTTTTGGTAGTTAGCTTTACCAGTTCTGCTTACTGTCCATGCCCTGAGTCTTAACCATATAATGTGGTCTTCTCTAGAAAAAGTTTCTTTAGATGAGACTCCACTGAAGTAGTTACACCATCCTTGGATAACCAGATTAAGGTGTTTTATCAGCGCTGCTTGGGGAGCTGTCTTATCTTTCTTGATGATTGATTTAACTGCTTCCCTGTGGGCTTTGATTGCCTTTTGTGAGGGTTTAATGATGGTTTTGAACCCTAGGATATTCCCATTTGAATTCTTCCCTGACTTATATTTTCCAACTGGGTATTGTCTGATGTTGAACCCTAGGAAGTCAAACCAATTAGATTGGTTTCTTACCGTGTAGATTCTTGCTATTGCATCGTGGGCTGACCTCCCAGGTCTAAATCCATAGGACGTGCCTTCAAACCTAGCTTCCCAGTAAGGTTCAAGCGCCATTTTGACCATTGCTTGCATCGCTCTATCCTTAATAGTTGGAATCCCTAATCGAGTTAATTTGTTCCGAGAGATTGGGATTTCTAACTTTAGGTATTATCTATCCCCCAAGGTACTTTTGGGACTCCTTTACAGGTGAAAATGTAAATTCCCTGTCTTTTGTAGGTTAGAATAAAAGCTACCTACCTTTCCCTTTGTCCTTTTGGACGCAGTGTTTCAGCCAGTTTCACTGCTTAATAGTTATGAGGGTTCAAGCCGATAATTCGCTTTCGCTTACCATTGTTAGTTGACTTGAGGAACGACTTAACATCTTGGCTGATGTTGGTTTCCCCTTTACACCCCGCTTTATTCCTTTGATGATGAGTCTCAGAAATAGGAGTGTTGTCATGTCGTCTACTTCCGTTCTATGATTTGGAAGTGGAGTCCAGACGCTCTCACCGATTGAGAACAATCTCTCAGTTGTCAAGGGTGTGAAACCCTTCCCAGTCTTGCGTTGAAGGGTAAAACCTTCTTACTTTGAACTGAACGAATCGCACTACACTATCTATTATACTTACTACTTCTATAATAATTGTTATTTTCGATGCACCTAAGATATATATTTCACTAACTGTATTTTTTGTACTGATTGTATCTCTGACATTAGCTATATGTATAGCGCTTGCTACTTTTAGTACAATTATAGGAGTGATTTCAGGAGTAGGAGCTTTTGTCTTTTGTATTTTAAATACTTACATATCTTGGAGAACAATAAAAGGTCACTCTCGTGATGCTTGGATTCGTACTCTAGCTGTAGCCTCTGCTGCCTGGGGTGGAACTAGCTTTCGTGGTGTCACGTTGACTAATGTTAATTTTACTAACGCTTGTCTCAAGAATTGTGATTTTCGTAAAAGTCGAATAATGTATACCGATTTCAAAGATACTCATAAACTTGAGCTTTCCCGTCTAGGACAAACTCTTCTGGCAAATACAGCCGTCCGTAATTTACTTACTAAGACTGATAGTGGTTACATGCTAGATCTCCAAAAAGCTGATCTTAGATGGGCTTTTCTAAGGGGGATGAACTTGGAAAAAGCAAATTTGAAACAAGCTGATCTGAGTAAATCAGCCCCGTATTTCTGTTGGTCGCGATTTTAAGGGGAACCTTATAGAGGGAGATTTATATGCTAGTGGTGCAGTGCAAAATTTTGATAACTCTGATAGTATTCTCGCTAATTCGATTGACCAATCTTCTCAAACCACTCAACAGAGGACTACTTCTATGACTAATGAACCCTCCAAGGATGTAGCGGATAACATTGAAGTGCAGATGAACTTCAATAGTGATGTCAATAGTGCTGTGGGAAAGGCGGAGACAGTTAATGTTAATCCGAAGCAGAGTTTGGCGGATGCCGCACTTGAGATTCAACAGTTACTGCAATTGCTGAACCACTCATATCCCGATGATTTGCCTGCGGATACTCAAGCAGAGATTGAGGTGGCAGTGAAGGGGATAGAGAAACATCCGGAACTGAAGGAACGAGTAATGGGAGCATTAAAGGCTGGAGAAATAGAGGCACTCAAGGAACTGACTGACAATGCTTATGTGAATATTTTGGTGGCTGCTTGGGAGGGTTTCCAGAATCCATAATCCTCAAAATTGACCCAGAGATATTATATGTAACAATTGACAGTTTTATCATGACGATTACCTTAAGTGAAAAACAAACCCAAGTGTTAACACTATTAGTCCAACAAGGTCGGTATGCTTCACTGCAAGAGGCCCTGGATGCGGCCTTAATCCTTCTGGTGGATGAAACTGAATTAGAGGAACCAGAGGACAATCCGCAATACTTACAATGGCTGCAACAAACTCGGCAAAAGCTAGAAGAAGGATTGCAGCAGTCAAAACGGGGGGAAGTATTGGATGGAGAAACGGTTATTGCTCAACTTCGGCAGAAGGTGTTGTCCGCTAGAGAGCAGGAGAAATGAGTCATCTAAGAATTACGGTTGGGGCAAGTCGCGATTTAGAAGACATTTCTGATTATTTTTTGGAAAAGAGTGTAGATGCAGGCGATCGCTTTGTTGAGGGGTTCCATCGCAAATGCCAGCAATTGAGTAAGTTTCCCTATTCAGGACGTTCTTACGCTCATTTGAAACCGGGATTACGGGGCACTCCATTGATGGGGTACATCATCTTCTATCAAGTGATGGAGGATGGTATTGAAATCGTGCGCGTGATTAGTGGCTATCGTAATTTGTCAGATAGCTTAGACAAATAGACGACCCCTTGCCTGGATGGGTAGGAGAAGGCAGCGATTGATTCAACTTCGATAACTTTATGTCCTACCCACCCTACTGTCGTGACTTGGTTGTTGCCCTTTAGCGCTTTGGACATTTGATATTAACGCTAAAGGGCAACAACGAATCGCACCTATAGCGCGAAGCGCTAGGGAATAGTGGGAAGAACGGGAGACCCGAATTATGAGAAGCACGTTAAATAATGTCAAATTGTTACGAGTTTTACTGTTTTTTTGTTTTTCTTTATAAAACTGAGCTAACGTAAAACTATAAGGTTGAATTAACACCATTCATAAGAGGTAAACTCTGATGATGCCATCCTCAGTTAAGATGCCCCAGCCTCCCACACCGGCCCATATTTGCCCCATGGATCGAACCTGTAGTTACTTGCAGCAAGCCGGTTCCGAACTCAATATCGATCCGGGTATCCTGGCCGTTTTGGAGAATCCCCGCAAAGTCGTCACCGTTTCCATCCCCGTTAAGCTTGATACCGGAGAAGTCCAAGTTTTAGCCGGACACCGGGTTCAACATTGCGATGTTCTCGGCCCTTACAAAGGCGGAACTCGCTATCATCCCTCCGTTACGTTGCAGGAAGTCTCAGCTTTAGCCATGCTGATGACCTGGAAATGCGCCTTATTGGGCATTCCCTACGGCGGAGCTAAAGGCGGTATTGCCCTTGATCCCCGTCAATATAGTGTCGGTGAGCTAGAGCGCATTACCCGCCGCTATACCAGCGAACTAATTAAAGACATTGGCCCAGCCGTCGATATTCCAGCTCCAGATATGGGAACTTCGGCGCGAGAAATGGCTTGGATGATGGATACCTATTCCATGAATGTCGGTCATGCGGTTCCTGGTATTGTCACCGGCAAGCCCCTCTCTGTCGGTGGTTCTAAGGGACGACAACAGGCAACGGGTCGAGGTGTGATGGTTGTGGTGCGCGAAGCTTTGGCGCAACAGGATAAACCGTTGGCGGGTGCTTCCGTGGTCATTCAAGGTTTCGGGAATGTTGGAGGTGCGGCGGCTCTGTTGTTCCATCAAGCAGGCGCTAAAGTGTTGGCAGTTTCCAATGTCTCCGGTGCTATCTTTGCAGAAAATGGCTTAGATATTCCGGCGTTGCGTAAGCATGTGGTCGAAAATCATGCCCCGATGAACAACTTCCCAGGCGGTGAATGGATTACCAATGAGGAACTGTTAACCTTACCCTGTGATGTCTTGATTCCAGCAGCTCTCGAAGATCAGATCACGGAAGAAAATGCCCCTCGAATTCAGGCAAAAATTGTGGCAGAAGCGGCCAATGGCCCAGTCACGCTGGTGGCGGATCAACTGTTGCACAGTCGCGGCATTATGGTTTTACCCGATATCTTAGCTAATGCTGGCGGTGTAGTCGTCAGTTATCTGGAATGGGTACAAGGTCAGTCCTATGTATTCTGGGATGAAGAACGGGTAAATCAAGAGATGGAAGGCTTGATGGTACGGGCGTATCATCGGGTTTATGAAACGTCTCAACAACGGGGAATTCCGTTGCGGTTAGCGGCGTATACCTTGGGTGTCGGTCGTGTGGCTCAGGCTCTGAGCGATCGCGGTTTATATCCGTAATTTACTTCTCATTTTTCCCTCAATTTCTAACTCGACAATTTTAGTCTACTTTAAAATTCTTTTGCTAGAATTGAGATAATCACTTTTGAAATTGTTTTTTAATATCCGGGGATCATTTTTTTAGCCCCTTTTATCCTATTCCATTTTCAGGTAAAGATTCCCGGCAGAGGTGCCGTTGCTTCCCATCCCCTACCCCATGAATACATTCTTGGAATCTTTACCGCTTTGATTCAATAGGTAAAAATCTCCCCAACCCCCCTTTTTAAGGGAATTAATCGGTGTAGCACACAGCAGCAGGCTGTAACTATTGCCTGTTGCCTATTCCCTTTTGCCTCTATTATTCCAGTTTTGGGAGCGATCAAAAAAATGTTGAAAACTGTTGATTTAACAAACGCTTATACCGAAAAATCTAAAGCTTTGGTATTGTGGAAGGAAAACGCTTTTATCCTTTGGTTCGATCAAGTCGGTTTAGAAGATATTAGGTTAGTTGGCGGTAAAAATGCGTCGCTAGGAGAGCTAATTCGTCAGTTAACCCCCAAAGGAATTAATGTTCCCCAAGGATTCGCCATTACAGCCCATGCTTATCGTTATTTTATCTCTTCGGCGGGTTTAGAGCCGCAATTGCGGGAACTGTTGACGGATTTGGATGTGGATAATATCGTATTGTTGCGTCAGCGAGCCAAACAAGTGCGATCGCTCCTTCTCAACACCCGATTCCCCAAAGAGATCGAAATGGCGATCGCCGTCGCCTATAAGCGCTTAGGTGAACTCTACGGTCATACTCCCGATGTGGCAGTACGCTCTTCAGCCACCGCAGAAGATTTACCCGATGCCAGTTTTGCCGGTCAACAGGACACCTATCTGAATATTTCCGGCTTAAAAGAGGTCATCAAGGCGGTTCATCGCTGTTTTGCCTCCCTGTTTACCGATCGCGCCATCTCCTATCGCACCCATAAAGGCTTTGACCATTTTGACGTTGCCCTCTCTGTGGGAGTGCAAAAAATGGTACGCTCTGACCTAGCGACTTCCGGGGTGATGTTCTCCATCGACCCGGAAACGGGATTTAAGAATACGGCACTGATTACCGCTTCCTATGGCTTAGGAGAAACGGTAGTGCAGGGCGCGGTAAACCCGGATGAATATCTGGTGTTTAAACCCACATTGCGGGAAGGGTTCAAGCCGATTTTGCAAAAACGCCTGGGTCGTAAAGCGATTAAAATGGTCTATCGTCACGATGGCAATCAGGCAACTAAGATTGTGCCGGTTCCTTTGATACGACAACAACAGTTTGCCCTCAGTGATGAGGAAATTCTCAAATTAGGCGATTGGGCTGTGATGATTGAAGATCATTACTCTAAATTGCGCCAAACCTATACGCCTATGGACATTGAATGGGCGAAAGATGGGCAAACGGGACACTTATTTATTGTCCAAGCGCGGCCAGAAACGGTGCAGTCCCAGAAGTCAAGCCAGGTTTTACAGCATTATCAGTTGCAAGAAAAGAGCGAGCTGTTGGTGCAAGGTCGAGCAGTGGGAGAGGCGATCGCCTCCGGGCCCGCACGGGTGATTCTAGATGTGTCACAAATCGATCAATTCCAATCCGGGGAAGTGCTGGTTACCCATCGCACCGATCCAGATTGGGAACCGATCATGAAGAAAGCCAGTGCAATTGTTACCAATACCGGAGGACGGACATGCCATGCCGCAATTATTGCCAGGGAAATGGGGATTCCGGCAGTGGTGGGTTGCGAAAAAGCCACGGAGCGGTTAACCAACGGTCAGGAAATTACCGTCTCCTGTGCAGAAGGGGAACAGGGCAATGTTTACGCCGGTTTGTTACCCTTTGACGTGCAAGAAACGGTGTTAGATGAACTGCCGAAAACCCGCACGCAGATTCTTATGAATGTGGGCAATCCAGAGGAAGCTTTCCGGTTGTCAGCCATTCCCTGCAATGGCGTGGGTTTAGCTCGCCTAGAGTTTATCATTGCCAATCAAATTAAGACCCATCCTTTGGCACTCCTGCACTTTGAAGAACTCGAAGATCTCGATGTAAAAGCCGAGATTGAAGAGCTTACCGCCCACTATCCCTATAAGCCCGATTTCTTTGTCGATCGGTTAGCCTATGGTATGGGGGCGATCGCGGCTGCCTTTTATCCCCATCCCGTGATTATCCGCCTTTCGGACTTCAAGAGTAATGAATATGCCAATCTTTTAGGCGGTCGTCAATTTGAACCCCAGGAAGAAAACCCCATGATTGGCTGGCGCGGAGCCTCCCGCTATTACGACCCCCATTATCGGGAAGCCTTTGCCTTAGAATGCCAAGCCTTAAAACGGGTTCGCGATGATATGGGATTAGTGAATGCCATCCCCATGATTCCCTTCTGTCGGACTCCAGAAGAAGGGCACAAGGTGTTAGCAGAAATGGCAAAACATGGACTGAAACGGGGTAAACATGGCTTGCAAGTTTATGTGATGTGCGAGTTGCCGAGCAATGTAATTTTAGCCTCGGAATTTGCCCAAGTCTTTGACGGGTTTTCCATCGGTTCCAACGATTTAACCCAACTGACATTAGGCTTAGATCGGGATTCTGGCTTAGTTGCACCCTTGTTTGACGAACGCAATGAAGCCGTGAAACGGATGGTGAAAATGGCCATTGAAACGGCGAAAGCAGAAGGGCGTAAAATCGGCATCTGCGGTCAAGCACCCAGTGATTATCCAGAGTTTGCCCGCTTTTTAGTGGAGTTAGGCATTGATTCAATTAGTTTGAATCCGGATTCGGTGTTGAAGACGATGCTGGATATTGCCGAACTTGAACGCGGATAGTTGTGTGTCGATCCATTAGAAACCGGGTTTCTTGTTTATCCTCTCGTTAGTCGCCTAAACTTTCATAGAAACCCGGTTTCTTCCCAGTGCGATCGCAAAACTGGGTAATTTGGCGATCGCCAATCGAAATTTGAATCGGCAGAGGTTGAGTGCTATCGTTATTTCCCCTACGAGAGTTTGGTGAGGAAACTGAGGAGTTTTTTGGTTTTAGGAGTCAAGAGAGTTCTTTTGTAGGCATCGGCAGCTTTTTTGAGAGCTTCGGCTTGAGTAGGATAGGGATGAATGGTGCTAGAAAGTTGACTTAAACCGATTTTAGCCGCGATCGCCGTGGTCACTTCGCTAATCATATCCCCTGCATGACGAGCCACAATAGTTGCACCGACAATTTTATCAGAACCTTGGCGATAGTGAATTTTAACGAAGCCTTCCGTCTCTCCATCGGCGATCGCCCGATGTACACTACTCATTAATACCTTAATCGTTTCAATTTCAATACCCTTCTCTTGCGCTTCCCGCTCATAAAGTCCCACATGGGCAATTTCTGGATCGGTATAAGTCGCCCAAGGCATAATGAGATCGCTTAATTTCGATTTCCCCAACCCAAATGGAGAAAACAACGTATTCTTAATGACGATTCGTGCCGCCGCATCCGCCGCATGGGTGAATTTCCAACTCATACAAATATCGCCAGCCGCATAAATTTTCGGATTCGTCGTTTGTAAATAATCATTCACTTTCACCCCTTTGCGGTCATAGTCCACCCCAACTCCTTCTAAATTCAAGCCTTCCACATTGGGGGCACGACCTGCACCGGCTAAAATTTCATCCACAACTATCGGATAGGATTCCTGTTTTCCTTGGCTGGAAACATAAATCACTTTACCTTCTGGAGTAGATTTTACCCGTTGAATCTGACTCTCTAAAATCAGTTGAATTCCTTCTTGTTTAAACTGCTCTTGAATAATTTCCGCTGCATCCGGATCTTCCCGGTCTAACAAATGTCCCTTATTGTGAAATAAAACGACTTGAGCGCCTAAACGGTGGAACGATTGGGCCAATTCACAACCAATCGGCCCACCCCCAATTACGGCTAACCGTTTCGGGCATTCCGTGAGATTAAATACGGTTTCATTGGTCAAGAACCCGACTTCTTCTAACCCTTCAATTTTCGGACGCACAGCCCGGGCACCAGTAGCAATTACAGCTTTCTTAAAAGGTAGCGTTTTCCCGGCAACTTCCAGAGTCGAATCACTGGTAAATCTCCCTTCTCCTAAAAACACATCAACTCCTAAACTCTGGAATCTTTGTGCCGAATCATCGTGGCTAATTCCGGCACGAAGTTTCCGCATCCGTTCCATAACTTGGGCAAAGTTAATATTAATCTCTTCTGAGGGATGAATGCCAAAACTAGGGGCATTGCGGATATCTTCCACCACACGAGAGGAGCGAATCACACATTTAGAAGGTACGCAACCCACGTTTAAGCAATCTCCTCCCATTAAGTTCTTTTCTACCAAAGCGACTTTTAAGCCGACATCTAATCCTGCTGCTCCCGCAGCGACGACTAACCCGGCAGTTCCCGCACCAATGACGACTAAATCATATTGTTCTGCGGGGGTTGGATTAAGCCAATCTTGGGGATGAACCTGATCAATTAATTGTTGGTTATATTGATCGATGGGGGATAAGTTTAGGGATGACATTGTTTTGAGTAGGGGAATGGGGAAATTGATTAGACTTCTTGCAGAAGTTAGGGAATCAAAGAATAGGGATAAGAATACAGAATCACTCCATTGCTATTTATTTTCTACCTACTTATGCAAGAGGTCTATTGAATTCACATCAGACCTAACGGTTCATTTTTAATGGTTTTCAATTGCTCCATCTAAGGCTTTACGGGCAATGCGGGTAACATAAAGGGTAACGGCAACTGTGGCAATAAATCCAATAATCCGCAATGTCCAAGTAATGGTTGGGTTAGAGGGTTGATCGCCTGTGCCAATCGTGGCCAGATTGCCGGCTAGGGAGCCAATATAAACATACATGATTGTGCCGGGAATCATGCCGATGGAACCAATAAAGTAATCTTTGAGGGAGACTTGGGTTAATCCATAGGCGTAGTTGAGCAGGTTAAAGGGGAAGACTGGAGAGAGTCGAGTGAGGAGAACAATTTTTAAGCCTTCTTCACCAACGGCTCGATCGATCGCACTAAATTTAGTATTACCTTCGATTTTCTTGGCGATCCAATCCCGTGCTAAGTAGCGTCCCACGAGAAAAGCAGCGGTTGCGCCTAGGGTTGCGCCAATAAACACATATACCGAACCAAAAGCAACTCCAAAGACGACTCCTGCACCCAGGGTAAGGATAGAACCAGGCAGGAAGGCGACAGTGGCGACAATATAAAGGAGAATAAAGGCGATCGCTCCAATTGGGCCGAGGTTTTCAATGCTCTGTAGGGCAGAACGTAGGAGTTCTTGAGGGTTAAATCCCGTGCTGTTGGTGAGATCTTGGGCAAATACGGGGCTGCTGGTGACGAGGAGCGCGATCGCCCCGATGGCCAACAGGGAGAAGAATTTGCGAATGGTTAGATGGCGATCGATCATCAATCAGAGGTTCCATAGGACTTTACGATTTATCCTCCCATACTACTCTGAGGAACTCCTGAGAATGCCCTTGAACATTATATTGTTAACGGTAATCAAGCGTCAGCATAAACCTCTTCTAGGGCATCTTGGGCTTCTTGACGCAATCCACGGGCAATGCGGAACAGTTCTAGCCCGGTATGCAAATAATGTTCGTCATAGTTGTAAGGAAACCAGGAGAACTCCTCAAGTCCATCACTGACTTGATTGAGGCAATGATAGAGATGGGCGGCAATGCTGGCAATTGGCCCAGGATTAGGGAGTGAACGAAAGTGCTGTTGGGCTTCCTCCAATAAGGAACGACAATTTTCTAAATACAGTTGAAAATTTTCCAGTAATTGATCGTCAAAGGGGTCGGCAGAAAGGTCATCAATTTCTGCTTCTATGGAGTCGAGAATCTCGATTAAGGAAAGATTGACGGGATGATAGACTCTTGAGAGCCATTGTTGCCAATGTCGATCTGGATCTAGGGGGTTTTTGGCGGAACGGGTGGGGGATTGGGGGGATTTGGGGCGATCGCCCCTTTGACCATAAGGAAAGTGTTGGCGATCGTACACTCGGCGACTGTGGGAATCGCTGAGGGTTTCATAGGCCAGATTGATCTCCACGATCCGGTTTTTATCACCGACCGCTTGATTGAGATCCGGATGATAGAGTTTCACCAAACGGCGATACGCTTGGCGAATTTCCTCTGAAGTCGCCGTTGGCTCAATTTCTAGGGTTTTATAGTAATTCACACCCCTCTTCCCCATTCCCGCCTCCCTATGTCTCGAATGTCTCCCTATTCCGGGTCTTGGAATAAGGGGGTACTCAGATAGCGCTCGCCAAAACTCGGCTGAATGACCACAATTAACTTACCCTCATTTTCTGGGCGCTTGCCAACTTGGATCGCAGCGCAGACTGCAGCACCACTAGAAATTCCAGAAAGTAAACCTTCTTCCCTGGCTAAACGGCGACCATAAGAGATCGCCTCTTCATCGGAAACCGTTACGACTTCATCAATTAAATCTACTCTTAAAACTTCTGGCACAAATCCAGCTCCAATCCCCTGAATTTTATGAGGCCCCGGTTGTCCACCGGATAAGACTGGGGACGTTTGCGGTTCCACGGCGATCGCCTGAATCTTCTCGTTTTTCTTCTTCAGCACCTCGGCAACCCCCGTAATGGTGCCCCCAGTCCCTACACCAGAAATAATCATATCCACCTGGCCATCCGTATCAGCCCAAATCTCCTGGGCCGTGGTTTTGCGGTGAATCTGGGGATTGGCTGGATTTTGAAACTGCTGCAACATATAAGCATTGGGGGTTTGTTCTACCACTTCCATTGCTCGACGGATACATCCTCCCATTCCCTCTGAGCCTGGAGTCAGGACTAATTCTGCCCCATAAGCCTTTAACATCGCTCGCCGTTCTGCACTCATGGTTTCCGGCATTAATAAGATTAATCGATATCCTCGTGCAGCAGCCACCATGGCCAACGCAATCCCTGTATTCCCAGATGTGGGTTCGACCAACACGGTCTGGTCTGGAGCAATTAACCCCTCTTTTTCCGCCGCATCAATCATATTGACTCCAATGCGGTCTTTGACTGAGGAAGCTGGGTTCATACTTTCGAGTTTAACCACAATTCTGGCCCCACAGCCCTCTGCTTGCGGGATGCGGTTCAGTTGAACCAAGGGTGTATTTCCTACTAATTTGGTGATATCTTGTGCGATTTTCATGTTGAACCGGTGAAATGATTAGCGATTAGATAGAGAACATCTTGCCCATTGTCCCAAAGCCTATGGACAACGTGCAAGTTACAGCGCTTTGCTCTGTGATGGGGAGATAGGGGGATGGGGTAATAGGGGGAGTGAACAGCAAACTCAATCTAGCTTTGAATTATTCTAGCTCTCTTTAAAAACTGCCATTTCAATGTGCTGCATAGCGGAGGAAACTGCTGTATGTCCTGGGAACGAGGAAATAGGCAATAGTCTTGTGGGACTTAGCTTTGAGAATTAAATTAAATCCATTTTACGTTGCCAATTTTCCAGCCAATTGGCAGTTCAATTAACAAGAAGAGGGAAATGGGTCATTACTTCCTCATCTCCCCATTTCCCCATTTCCCCATTCCTCCTATAATAGTTAAACTCAATACCAAATTGTTGGGAGAGGCCCCTAATGCCGAAAACTGTCGCTGATGTCATGACCGCAAATCCTATGGTGGTTCGCCCGGATACTTCCTTGAAGGAGGCGATTCACCTGTTGGTGGAACACCGTATTAGTGGTTTACCCGTCGTCGATGCAGAGGGTAAGCTGATCGGAGTGATCTCAGAGACAGATTTGATGTGGCAAGAGACGGGGGTGGAGCCGCCGCCCTATATTATGTTGTTGGATAGTGTGATTTATTTAGAAAATCCATCAACCTATGAGAAGGATTTGCGTAAGGCGATGGGTTTGACGGTGGGTGAGGTGATGAGTGATCGCCCAATTTCAGTCACGGGCGATCGCTCGTTGCGCGATGCCGCTAAGGTAATGCAAAAACATAATATCCGCCGTTTACCGGTTTTAGATGATGCCCAGGAGTTGGTGGGTATCCTTACCCGAGCAGATATTTTGCGGGATCTCTTGGAGGCTTAGAGTTAAGTTCTTCTGTTGTGTGTATCGATCGGATTTGCCCTATTGAGAGTATTGGAAGTCTATGAGTGTAACCCCTGAATCAGTTCAGCAATTATTAGATTCGGAAAATTATGGCGATCGCCTACGCGGGGTGAATCAATTGCGTCTGCTCGATCCAGCCGTGGCGTTTACTAAGATTCAAGCCTTAGCCATCGATAGTAATGTGCGGGTGCGCTATGCAGCGATCAGTCAGTTATCGACGGTGGGAGAGGTCAATCGAGAGGAAAGTTTAAATATTTTACGCGATCGCCTGGAAAACGATCCAGAAATTGATGTCAAAGCGGCAGCGGCTGATGGCATTGGGGCGTTGCGCTTAACTGAAGGTTATCCGGATCTAGAACAAGCCTATGGCAATACGGAGGAATGGCTGTTGCAGATGAGTATTGTCGCAACCTTGGGAGAATTGGGCGATCCTCGTGCCTTAACCTTACTCAAAGTAGCCCTCAACTCCCCTACAGATTTAGTCCGTTCGGCAGCCGTCAGTTCTGTGGGAGAATTAGGCGATCCTGAAGCTGTGGAATGGTTATTTCCCTTAGTTGACGATCCCGATTGGCAAGTTCGCCACCGTGTCGCTCAAGCATTGCACGGTTTGGGGGGAGAAGGAGAAGGGGTAGAGTCTGCCCTGAATCGACTCGCTCAAGATCCGGTGGATCAAGTGGCGATCGCTGCCAAAAACACCTACTCCTAATCTAATTTTTTCAATTGATATTCAGTCCAAAGTATCAGTATCGATACCGTGCTTTGTGCTGTAAAGGTTGGCTTCATAGCAGAGTGAAACGCTGTTATGGAGTACAGCATAACTGTCTCATGCATTAATAAAGGGCTGAACTTGCGTTCCCTGTTCTTTCAGCAAAAGGCTTTAATCTACCTCATAAGAGCTAACACTGCTGTATCATCGAGGAATGGGACTGAGCTAGGAAACACTGAGGGGAATTTTTCTCGCTGTCCGCTCTAACCACAATTCCAAGTCATTAGAGTCCGAGAACTTCAGCAGAGCAATGGATAGATCCTCTAGAGCAGACAGAGAGAGTGCCTCAATTTCTTCCTGTAAATAGGGCTTAACTGCTCCAATTTTCCAAGGCAGTTGGTGCAAAATCATTGCCACTGCTTGCTCATGCTTACCTTTTTCTCTGCCTTCTTCCATCCAATGCATAATGCTTGCCATGATTCGATCTCCACTTTTATTTTTAATCTTGAGTTATTCGGCTTCAGGAAGAACACCAACTCAGCAAATAATGGCTGCTCTCAACGCCCAGTTGCTTCTGGATCGTTTACTGTTGATAGATTAAATTCTTCCAGCGATCGCCACTTGAACTAAGTCGTATTGTTATCCATATTTAAGCATAATCTCTTTTCTACAAAATTGCAATCACTT
This sequence comes from Roseofilum sp. Guam, assembly GCF_017746735.1. Taxonomy (NCBI): domain Bacteria; kingdom Bacillati; phylum Cyanobacteriota; class Cyanophyceae; order Desertifilales; family Desertifilaceae; genus Roseofilum; species Roseofilum sp. Guam. Next base: position 14,290 of record NZ_JAGHZN010000074.1, read on the forward strand.
TACGTTGAATTTCTTTTAACGATTAATGCTATTTTTCTTCACTGCCCCCTGAAAGGAAGTCCTGCGTGAATTACTTAGCCTCCATCCAACTTTTTCCTTGATGAATTTCTACCGCCAAAGGAATTTTTAAAGAAACCACATGTTCCATCGTCTCTTGAATCTTCAACGAGACCTCATCCCATTCCTCTACTGGCATTTCCAATACTAATTCATCATGAACTTGCAGCAGCATCCGCGCCTCATAGGAACGTAAAACCTCATCTAATTTCACCATTGCCATTTTAATTAAATCGGCGCTCGAACCTTGAATGGGTGCATTGGCGGCTGCTCGCAATAATTCCGCATCCCTTTTTCCCGGTTGTATTTCTTCCCAGCTAATCTCCTCTAGAGGTTGTCCGCGTAAACGCATTACATCAGATGATTCAAACTCAAAATAGCGCCTTCTCCCCAAAATGGTTTCCACAAAACCTTGACTAATCGCCTGTCTTTTTGTAGATTCCAAATACTCAAACACTTTGGGATATTGGCGATTAAATCGCTTAATAAAATCATTACCTTCTCGCACACTCACTCTCGCTTCCCTAGCAAATCGTTGCGCCCCCATGCCATAAATGACCCCAAAATTAATCACTTTCCCTAAACGGCGCTCTTCCGAGGTTATCTCCTGGCGATCAAATAGCAACTGAGCGGTAACTTTATGAACATCGTGCTGATTTTGATAGGCATCTACCAGAATTGGATCGCCACTTAAATGGGCTAAAAGTCTTAACTCAATTTGGGAATAATCAGCCGCGACTAACGTCCATCCCAACTGAGGAATAAATGCTTTTCGGATTTGGCGGGAAAATTCAGTACGAATGGGAATATGTTGTAAATTCGGGTTAGAAGAAGATAAACGTCCTGTGCTGGTAACCGTTTGGTTAAAATCCGTATGCACTCGTTGGGTTTGGGAATTTACCAATTTGGGCAGAGCATCCACATAGGCGGATTTTAATTTATGTAACGTGCGGTACTCTAAAAGTGCCTTAACCACTCCCGTTTTATCCTCCGGTTGCAGTTTTTCTAAAGTTGCTGCATCTGTGGAATATCCAGTTTTAATTTTGCGCCCTTTGGGCAGTTTTAGTTGATCAAATAACAAGGTACTGACTTGCTTTGGGGAGCGTAAATTGAATTTTTCACCAGCAGCTTGATAGGCTTTTTCTTCAATATTCTTTAGTTGATCTGTCAACGGCTTGGAGAGAGTTCGCAGATAATTCTTGTCGATACAAATACCCCTCCACTCCATCTCTGCTAAAATCGGTTCCAATGGTAGTTCAACATCTTTTAAGAGCTGCTTAAGTTTTGGGAAATAGCTGATTTTTTTTGCAAAGATTAGGGCAAGTTGAAACGTGATATAGGCATCCATACCACAGTATTTCGTAACCAAGGAAATATCGATATCAGCAATGGTTTGTTCGTTGCGAACCAATTGCTCATAACTTTGGGACATGAGTCCTAATTCTTGTTGACCTAGGGCGCTGAGACTATGATTGCTGTCTGGATTTAAGACATAACTGGCAAGTAGGGTATCGAGGACAACGCCTTGTAAATTAATGCCATTATTTTTGAGGATTAACCGGTCAAATTTAGCGTTTTGAAAAACTTTAGGATAGACCGGATCTTCGAGCAGGGGGCGTAGGAGTTTTAGGGTGTAATTTTTCTCTAAGTTCTGTCCTCGTTTATGGTTTAATGGTAAATAGGCAACAGTCAGGGTTTCATCCTGCTGAAAACAGCATCCTAAACCGACTAATTCTGCATCTCGTGGTTCTAATGCTGTGGTTTCCGTATCCCAAGCAACAGGATGTTGGGGATCTTGGCAGGTTTTGAGTTTTGCAATTAACTCAGTTAGTTTCTGCTCATCATCAATAATAATTGGGGTAAAGGGTAACTGATTTTGAGCTTGCGCGGCTTCCGTTTCTGCTGCGCTCCAAAAATCGAGGGCTTCATCTACGATCTGAGCCTCAGCTTCTCCCACTTCTTGAGCTTTACCCCCTAACAGAGTTTGGAAGTGATTCAGTTTTGGGCGAAAAGTTTCTAATTCTAAGCGTTGGAATAACTCAGATGGGGCTTGAGGAGTAAAGCCTTGCAGATGACAATCATCTAGGGTGATATCGAGGGGAACTTCAGTGGTGATTTGGGCTAAAAATTGGGAATGGTATGCATCATCTCTACCGGCGATTAACTTCTTTTGCATCGCGCCTTTGATTTGATCTACCGATGCATAAATCCCATCCAATGTGCTGTACTCTTGCAGCAATTTCACCGCAGTTTTCTCCCCAATGCCTTTAACTCCAGGAATGTTATCTGAGGAGTCACCACAAAGGGCTTTATAATCGACAATTTGGCTGGGATGAACGCCCATTTTTTCTTTCACTTGTGCTGGATAAAATTCATGGGTTGCGGTATCGCGTTTCTGGCTACCTCCAGCAAGATACAAAACACTGATGAGCTTTTCCGAATTGACGAGTTGGAATAAATCGCGATCGCCGGTTAGGATCTTCACCTGATATCCTGCTTGAATCCCTCGCTCTGCTAACGCTGCCAGCACATCATCCGCTTCATAACCGGCACAAGTGGCAATAGAAACCTGGAGAGCCTCTAAAATCTGCTGTAGGTTTTGCAGATCGCCAATAAAATCCTCTGGAGTTTCCTGACGGTTGGCTTTATAGTTCACATCCGCTTGATGGCGAAACGTGGCTTCAGCGCGATCGAATGCTACGGCTAAGGCTTGGGGATGTTCTTTTTCGAGGACTTCAAACATCGACTTCAAAAAGCCAAAGCAGACACTGGTAGGGATACCACCACGGGTTTTCAGCCCTCCATCCCGCCCTTTAGAAAAGGCATAATAAGCACGGAAGGCTAAGGAATGTCCATCAATGAGCAGGAGGAGGGGACGAGGGGAATTGGCAACCACAGTGAGAATTCAAATGATGTGTTACGGGGATTATAGCAATTTACGACTGCATATATGAATATAATAACTGGGCAATGAGTTTTGCTCTCACAGCTACTCTTTCCTTTGCTTTTTCTTTACATTGCGACTTGAGAAACATTAAACGTCACTCGATGTTTTTTCAAGTGCTTGTAAGAACAGAAGAGGGGATCGTCTTTTCGTTTTTGACACAGTTCGTTCACGAACTCCCACATCACCTGGCAATCTTCTTTCAACACGTCTTCAAAATACTCTGTTCCAGTTTGTGAAATAATTTTGAATGTTGCCGAGGAGGGATTGGGGAAGAAAAGCTCTCTCATTAATCTTGTACTAGATGCCGAGGCATACCCAATGATCCAAAGTGAGTAGATGACACCCAGGGCACAATAACTCGGATTACGCCAAGTGGGTGGCAAAATGCCAATCAATTTTACCTGTGGTTGTTTTAATGCCGTCGTAATAGGACTACTTATCCGGGCAAATTGGGTTTCCCTAATCTTGCCATTCGCTCGAAACTTGATGGCAGCCACTTGTTTCCACTTATAACCGGGTGCGTCCAATAACTGATATTGATGAGGAAACATCCAACTGACACTATCGATACTCTTAAATGAAGCATGGGTTTCTCTAGTAATTTGCTCTAGAAGAGGATTGTTATGACCCAATAGCAAAAAATCAAGCTCGCCTACTTCATTAATATCACCACTAACCAGTTCAATATTTAAGTTCATGGGAATTGTAGAGAAACTTTATAGAACTTTTATCTTCTATGGAGTACAATTCTAATCCTTAGACACTAAGCAATGCAAGCTATTACTAGAGGGACTGTTGTTCGTTGCCGAGCGCAAAGCGCTATAACAGTTAATTAAATGGGGATGGATATGGTCTCTAATTTGCTGACACGAGAATAGCGCGGGAGTAGGTCACGCCCCGTAACTTTAGTTCGGGGTGGAAAAGCGACACGGCGACTTTAGTCGC
>NZ_JAGHZN010000075.1:0-20114 GCF_017746735.1 Roseofilum sp. Guam
ATTTAGGACTTTTTGAATTCTGGGATTCTGAACTATTTAACAACAAAAACGGTTGACTATTCAAGCTAATCATTAGATAAGCACTCATAATCATCTCGCACCATTTTTCAATCTGGGCAAATTGAGTTAATCGATAATCTATTCTATGGCCAAACCCTGTTGGATAAATTCCGTTATTTGCCAGTCGAACTTAGTCGGCGCTGCTCTATTATTCATTGGAGCTACGATCTGATTCTAGAAACCCTTATTTAGTTCACTAGGGACTTTTCTTCAGTTAAATGTAAAGTTTTATGTCGAAATTAAACACTTCTGAGTCAAACTACTATCGAGTAAGAAGTTTAACCAGATTTCAAAGAACAGGCGAGAGTTGAGAACTGGGTAGTTATGAGCAGACAATGACTTGAGAATCGGTTTGACCAGATTGGTAAAGAATGCTAGCATTTAGAGAGTATTATTTTAATATTTAAAAATAAAACACCATATTTTATTCTCTTTTTTTTTGGCATTAAGCTAACATTCAACACTTCTGGCTATAACCCTATTGTCTATTGCTAGAGTGCCTAGCACAAAGCACTATACTTATGAACCCATCTATTATCCTTTATCTCATTGCTTGCGTTTTTAGCATTAGTCTAGGACAACTACTATTTAAATTAGCTGCAAATTTCAGTAATATCCATTCTCCCCAAGAAGTAACACTGATGAGCTATGTCAGCAATCCCTATCTCTGGAGTGCCTTAATTATTTACGGCTCGGCAACCCTATTTTGGATGTGGTTATTGCGATTTATTCCCCTAAATCAAGCCTACCCCTTTATGGCCTTAGCCTTTGTCATTGTTCCCCTGTTGAGTAGCCTGTTTTTAGGGGAAAAAGTTGATGCTCGTTACTTGGTGGGAGTTACCCTAATTATGTCCGGCTTGATTGTCATGAATTATCAATAAAAGAGGGGAGTTAAATTGAGTTTAAAGCCACAAGTTGCTGTCATTATTCCCTGTTACCGAGTTCGCCAACATATCAATTCTGTTTTATCTCAAATTGGCACAGAAGTGGATCAAATCTATCTGGTTGATGATTGTTGCCCAGAAAACACAGGTGAGTTTATTGAAAACAACAATCAAGATCACCGAATTCAAGTCCTCTATCATCGCCAAAATCAGGGGGTTGGTGGTGCAGTGATTACCGGATATCAACAGGCACTTCTAGACGGAGCAAGCATTGTGATTAAGCTGGATGGAGATGGGCAAATGAATCCTCGTTTTATTCCCCAATTGATTGCTTCCCTACTCTCAGGAGAAGCGGATTACACTAAAGGTAATCGCTTCTATCATCCAGAACACCTGCAAGGGATGCCTATAATTCGCGTCTTAGGAAATGCAGGCTTATCGTTTTTGACTAAATTATCCTCTGGATATTGGGAATTATTTGATCCTACAAATGGCTATACCGCTATTCATCATGCTGTTTTAGAACTCATTCCTCTGCGGAAACTGAGTAAACGGTTTTTCTTTGAATCGGATTTACTCTTTCGTCTGAATACCGTGCAAGCGGTGGTAATAGATATTCCCATGCCTTCGCAATATGGAGATGAGCAAAGTAATCTGAAGATTATGAAGATTTTCTTACCCTTTTTATGGGGAAATTGCCATAATTTTATCAAGCGAATTTTCTATAATTATTACTTGAGAAGTTTTTCTATTGCTTCCCTAGAGCTATTACTCGGACTTCCTCTATTACTCTTTGGTTTTATCTTCGGTAGTTTCTCTTGGTTGAAAAGCTTTACTACTGGAGAAACGGCGACTGCGGGAACTGTGATGTTAGCAGCTCTACCAATTATTCTTGGTTTTCAATTGGTGCTATCGTTTATCAATTACGATATTTCTATTACTCCTCGAATTCCCTTACAACGGAAACTGAGGAAAACCAATACTTGAAGACTATCCCTCTTCTGTCACTCTCCGAGTTCAAGGAATAGGAAATCTCCCAATTAGCGGGAAGGACAAAACGATTGAAATTGATTGACATTGTTGATCAATGTATTAAAAGAATTTAATAAATAAGAACTCGGGAAAATATATAGCGCTTCGCGCTAGGCACTCTAGCAATAGGCTTGCTTTGCAATAGCTTGCATGCCTTAGGTTCTAAGGCTTCAAGCTGTACCTCATAGAAGAGAGAAACGCTATAGCCCTCTTCTGTCACTTTCGGAAATCGCGATCGCTGTATCCCCTGTAGACAGAGACATTTGCCGATCTGACTAGATTTTTGAGTTTCTGTTAGGAAAAAACGTCGCGATCGCGGATGCGGCAAGGGGATAGACAATCCTCAAAGCCCATTTGAGTCCGAGTTTCTGTTAGTGTGAGATCGAGCAACATCATGCCCTTACTAAGTTTTAGAATTGGACTTCGATTGTACTTTCCTAGAGTGATAGAAGAGGACTATTGCCTAGCGCCTATCATCTTTCTTACTCACATCTCCGTATCCTTGCGCCCTTATGCCGCTGCATCCAACGATTTCCACATCTCCTACCCCAGCGATAACCCCCACGATGTCCTTCTCTGCTGTGATGTCCTCCTTGTCCTCCGGGTTCGTGAGCGGAACTGATAATAGCGTTGTATTGTTCTACCGATAAATGTTGGGGTTGGTAGGTGTCAGAAGTTTGACGACTTAAAACAGAGACAAACGAGCGTAAATGATTACGAGAGCCTCGCACTAAATTACCATACACTTGTCGAATGTTGGGTTTTTGAGTTTGATCGATCTTCTCTTCTAGATCGACAATATCCAGTTCTTCAATCTCTGCCCCAACTTTGAGAGCATCGGCTAAAGAGCGATGACCGGTTTTGAGCAAGGCATCGTATAGTTGTTGTAAGTCTGGATTGGTAAAAACACCTGGGTTGTTATTGGCGATCGGATCGTCGAGTCCGTAACGGTTGAGCAGTCTGAGAACAGCATTCATATGACGAGTCTCGCTTTGGGCGATATTGTCAAAAATAGGAAGTTGCCAACGGGTATATAGAGATAGATAGATATCGTGTGCCAATTTTTCCTCTTCTCGCATATACAGTAATCCTTCTGCTTCTGAGGATTTTAAAGGGCCCGCAGCTAAACGAGCGTTGGAGTACATCATTGGCTTCACTTCTGATAGGGTTTGTAGGGGATTGAGGCTAGATAGCTGATTGCTTCCATTGTATAGCTCAATCGCTATCTAAGAGTATAACTAAATAAAATGAAGTTGGATAGGGTGGGTAAAGAAAATCCAGAGTGGTGCGATCGCCACTTCTGCTAAACTCGCGATCAAAGATCGAGATGAGTAGGTGATTGCCCACCTTGCTGGCTATATTTCCTGACGTAAAGCTGCAACAACCTCCAAACTTAATCCCGTTGCTTGTGCAATTGCCTCATCATTCAATTGACCCAATAAATTTCGAGCAATGTCATGTTTTCCTTGTTCAATTCCTTCTTGCCGTCCTTCCTGTCGTCCTTCCTGTCGTCCCAAAGCGATCGCCCCCTGTTGATCGTAAATAAACATTTCCCGACGTTCTAACGCTTCTAGTTCCTCTGGTGTTAAACCCGCTTCATTAGCAATCTCAAAGGCTTGATGGAATTCTGGAATCTCATTGAGAGATTCTGGAATAGACGTAAGCGATCGTGCAAATTTCATAAAGTAAATCCATTTATCCGCTAAGGTTTCAAGCTGATTTAAGTCTTTAGTAAACTTGGGTAATTCCACAAAGACTAACTCCAAATCATTATCAGGGTAGTGCCATCCTTCTGATTTCTCTCGATAAACAAAGCGAGAAATGAGCCGATTGCGTTCAGGAAACATATCAAAATCAGTAATAGTCAAAGCAACCACTGGTTTTAGCATTCGATATCCTTGCCCTTTTTGCAGTTGAAAGCTATAAGCTTTGGCAGCATTAAATAAGACCCGCTTCCCAAAAGACTGAACATTTAAGACCTGCATTTCAATAATCACGAGCGTCCCATCATTGAGAGTCGCTCTGACATCAAGATAGGTATCTTTCAACCCTTCAAGTTGAGGCGGTAAATTGGGATTGATAATTTCTAAATCTTTGATGGTGGAATGCCCTTCATAGACCAAAGCATTTAGAAAGCTGATTAAAATATTTTTGCTTTGAATTGAGCCAAATATTTTCTTAAAAGCATAGTCGGTTTTGGGATTAATAAATTCCATAGCAATCGTACCTGAGCGTTTTGTCAAGTCCTAAATATAGTCTAGTCGAGTAGGGTAGACAATACCAGCCCTGTCCATTCAATTTGAGCGACATCACTCAATTTCTAAGTTTTCTTGTTCTATGAAGGAAATCTGTTAATAGATACAAGAAAAAGAGAGGAATCAGCGATCGCTGACTCCTCTCTACAAAGAGATTGTTTCGGTTAGAGATGATGGCATTCATTGATGAATGCCATCGGAGATTACATTAAGCCAAGTTGAGAAAGGATACCTTGACCGGTCATGAACTCCGTAGCTAAACCGATGATAATCCCTAGCATTGCGAGGCGGCCGTTCCAAGTTTCGGCGAAGGCAGTGAAACCCAATTTATTGTCTTGCTTTTCCATCTTTCAGAACTCCGGTGAGATTTCAAGTATCTGTAACCAAACTTAACACAATAAATTGAAGTTGACAACATTTGTTAATATCGTCTGACAGAATTGCTCGGCAAAAGGCAAGGAGCAGTAGGGGTGAAAAATTTTTTGCCCCTACTTGTCGGTGTTCTCCATCCCCTATTTCCTAGGGCGTAGTCCCATATACCCAATTGCGGATTAACTCATTCACCTGAGTGGGAACTTCGTCATGGGGGCAATGCCCTGCTTCGAGGAAATGTTCTGTCAGATCGGGATAATATTGATGGAATTTAGGACTTCTTTCCCTAGCCTTCATCCAGGGGTCAGCTTCTCCCCAAAGAACTAAGAGAGGACAGGCAAGTTGCTGCAAGAGATGATCGACTTTTGCGCCAGGAGGAGTTTTGAAGACGGCGGCAAAAACGTCAGGAGCACCAACATCACAGGAGGGGCGATAAATTTCTTCTACCAGTTGGTCAGTGACGGCGGTTTTATCCAGATAGACCTTGAGGAGGGTTTTACGGATAGTGGCACGACGACGAGCATATTGAAACAGCCAAAAGTTAATCCCTGGTTGCAGAAATAGCCAACGCGTTATTTTACCGATAGTGGCTTTGATGGGGTTGGGTGAGGTCTTAGGTTCACTATCAGAAAAAGGCCCAGCACTGTTGATAAGGACTAAACCGACGGCTGACTGGGGATATTGAGCGGCGACACAGAGAGAGGCGTAACCACCGAGGGAATTTCCAGCTAAAATTGCAGGCTGACCTATGACTTGGGTAATAAAGTCATGGAGTTGATCGCGCCAGAGGTCTCCACTATAGGTTAATTTGGGTTTACTCGATCGCCCAAATCCGAGCAAATCAATCGCCCAAACCTGAAAATCTTCCTGAAGTTCAGCAATATTTTTGCGCCAGTGGTCGGTAGATGCCCCAAACCCATGAACTAGGAGTAAGGAGGGGCGTTGGGGATGGGGTTGTCCAGCTTGGGTATAGTAAATGGAATAGCCGCGCCAATCCCAATATTGGCCAGTTAGATCGGATGGACTGTTTGATGAAACGGTGACTTGCATGGATTGAGTCGGGAAATGACTAAGAAATGTTAATTATTGTAATGTAGCGTTATAGGACTAGGACATGGTCTATTGCCTTTTGCCTATTACTTGAGACAATAATCTAACGATTTTCACCCACTCATTCAGTGCGATCGATCAAAGACTTAGAATCGTGACTAATGATACCAGATAATTTCAATAGATATTGGGTATTATACCCCAATCAGTCAATTGATCTGATGAGGGGTCTGATCTCCTTCCGGATCGGATCAAAATCAGAGAGTATATAGAAATGGTAGATGCACCCTGATGAACTCCTCCAGTTGGGGACAACTGGGGGATTACTTTCTTTAAGCTTTCCCACAAACCAGAGTATCCTAGACAAGGTAAATCCTGATTATCCTGTCGTTAAGATCATGCCCCTGGCTTTAGCACTCCCTCCTCCCCTTCAAGCTGGAGATCAATTAACGGTCATTGCTCCTAGTGGCCCGTTGCAAGAACAGCAGCGTTTTCAAGCTGGACTGGAACTATGGAAACAACAGGGATATCAGGTCAAGGTTGATGAGAGAATTTATGACCAATGGGGATATTTGGCCGGAAAAGATGGAGACCGCCGCACTCAACTCCTTGACGCTCTCCACGATCCTCAGTGTCGCGGTATTCTATGTGTTCGCGGAGGTTATGGAACGACTCGCTTATTAGAACCCTGGATCGAGGATCTCCCTTGGAAACAGTATCCCAAATGGTTAATTGGATTTTCTGATATTACTGGGTTGTTATGGAGCCAATTTTACCAAGGAGTGGGCGGAGGCATCCATGCGCCTGTACTGACTACCCTCTCCCAGGAACCCTCATGGTCTTTAGAGCGTTTATGGGCCGCTGTTCGTGGAGAACCCTTAGCTGCTCTTCAAGGTAAAGGATGGGGAGGCGATCGCACAGAAGGAATTTTACTGCCGGGTAATTTAACTGTAGCCACCCATCTGCTGGGTACACCTCTACAACCTGATGTTCAGGGAGTGATTTTAGCCTGGGAAGATGTCGGAGAAATGCCCTATCGCATAGATCGGATGCTCACTCAGTGGCGCATGAGCGGGCTTTTAAGCCAAGTTCGAGGGATTGCCTTGGGTCGGTTTAGTCAATGTGAAGCTCCCCAAGGACGACCGAGTTTAACCGTAGAAGAGGTTTTAGGCGATCGCCTCTCAGACTTAGGTATTCCGATCGTTTCTGATTTACCCTTTGGTCATGATGGTGAAAATGGAGCCTTACCCGTTGGCGCTTCAGTGTGCTTAGATGCACAAACAGGAAGGTTAGAATTTATCTATAGCGCTTCGTGCTAGTTAATGGGGAGTAATGGATAATGGGTATTGAGGGATCAAAAACTTTCAATCAAGTTTGGGCATTTAGTTTTTAATTCACTTGCAGATGCTTCACTATCTTCTATCTTCATGGTTGAACATTCATAAATAACAATTACTGAGGATAAAAGACAACTGCTCGCTTTAACCAATCGGCTTGCTTAGGATTGACATCCGCTGGAGGATAAGCGATCGCCTCTACCAGAAGCCGTTTCGGATCGATTCCCTGCTGAATCAGTACCTTTCGCACGGTTTCCGCCCGTTGACGACTCAACGCTTGCCCTTTTTCTTCCTCCTGATTGGGACTAATATGGCCGACAATCTTAATCTTTAATTCTGGATAGCGTTTTAACAGCGTTACCAACGGAATAATTTTTACCCGGATATCTGCCGTCGGCAACTCAGCAGAATTCACGGTGAAATAAATCCGAATCGGAATTTCTGGGGGCTGGACTTGCACCGTATTGGTGACTGCTTTAACTCCAGGAATTTCAGTAAAGGCTTGGGTAATGCGAGTGGCATCGGCGGCTTGAATCACTGTTCCTTTTATCGTAACTTCTCCATTAGCATATTCAGCAGAAATCGAAATGCTATCTAAACGATCCAAACTTGCCTCGACTCTGGTGACTTCCGCCTGAATTTTTTCCGCAGTCGGAGGCGCAGCAATAATTTCGACTTGATTATCCAGGGCTAAATTGGGGGCATTTTCCTCGATCGCCTCTTCCACCGTTTGCTGTAAACTCGGATCGGGCAACTGTCCGGTTAACATCACCCCATTGCCTTTCACTTGTGCATCTAACCGATAGGGCGATAGGGTGGGTGAATTGGCCAAAACTGCCGTCAGTTCACGACTTAAGCGGGTTTCTCGGACAGAGCGATAGACCAACCAACCGAGAGGCAAAAAGGCGATCGCCACAACTGCCGCAATAACCACCAACCATACCGTGGAAATCCCCCCAGAGCGCAGACGTTCCACTTTTTCCTTAAAGACTAAGGTTGCAGGTAAAGCAGGGGCGGGTTGACTTTCTCCAGCCTCACCTTTATCCACAATTAACGCTTCAATCTGCGGACTCAGCAGTGCCATTAATTCCTCTGGTGTCTGTTGCTCTGGGGGTTCAGTCGCTGGAGGTAATTGGGCTAGAGCTGATTCGAGCTTTTCAGCCACTAACGCATCTAACTGACTCTGAATCTTTTGTTCAACCAATCCTTCTAACTGAGCTAAAAGAACGGACTGCAATTGTTGCATATCCGGACTTTCAGGTAGTTTTATCTGTCCAATTAATTCCCCTTGAACTTGCTCCACCCGTTGCACAATGAAGCTCTCTAAGGTTGGCTGTAAAGTTTTAACCAGTTCAGAAGAATCGGGAAGGGGTTGGTTTTGCACATACTCCGATAAATGCTCAGACAATTGACTCTTCACTTGAGCCGCAATTTCGGGTTGCAGATCTTGCACCGAAGGCAACGCGGGCTGTTCCTTGGGAGTAAGTAAAGTTACTAACTCTTCCCGCGACTCTTGAAATCTTTGCGTCATCCCATCCATCAACTGCTGTTGTAGTTGGGTTTCCAGGAGTTCCTGTTGCTTTTCTAAATAGGGTTTGAGGGCACGTTTAAGTTGTTTTTGCAGAGGCGGCACTAACTGTGGTAAAATTAGATGCACAACTTCCTCTGACTGAGTTTGGATATACTCCATTAAATCGGTTCGTAGGAACTGCTCAAACTTCTGGCTAGTTTTCTCCTCCGACTCTTTCCGGGACTCTTCAAGACGATCTTCAACTCCTCGCAGCAGTTCATCCAGCAGCCGATCCCAAGTTGCTGGAGACAACGTCCCCTGATTGGATTTTGGCAGTAGGGGAATCATCGTTTCGGCAATTTCCTGCTTGTTTTCCTTAATGGTGCGCGTTAGGGCTGGATCGAGCCATTGCATTAGGGCAGTCGGCGATCGCATTAAATACCGCTTCACCTCCTCTCCCACTAACGGTACTAAAACCTGCGTTAACTCCTCCAAATCTGGCTGTTGGTTCTGCAAACTCGCCAACTCTTGCTTCAGCTCTTTTAATTTATTGAGTTCTTTTTGAGACTCATTACTTTCCGGAGGAATGAGTAAATTACGCAGTTGTGTTAAAGGATCATCCTCAATCGTCTCTTCCGTTTGTGGTTTCCTCAAATCCTCTGCCATTGCCCTTATCCTTAAATTATTAATCTTTTCTACAGATTCTTTGCGATTCTTTACAATTGCGTCCTAGGTCATTTTTCACCCTTAACACTCATCAGATAAGGTTTCCAGGACTTCTCGTCCCCCTTGATTATGCGATTTTTACACTTTATTCATACAAAAAGTTCATAAAACGAAATATTTTGTGATTTGAAATACGAAATTCTACGATCGATCTCCCTAACATACTAGCTAAATTCACGGCGGAGCAGACCCAGATCAATTCTTACCTAATTTAAAGAGGCTGTTTTGTATGACAACCGTCCCCTCTACTGAAACGCTCAATAAATTTGAACGCTTTAAAGCTGAAAAAGACGGTTTAGCCGTCAAAGAACAACTCAAACAATTCGCTCAAATGGGCTGGGAATCTATAGATGAAACGGACCGAGACCAACGGCTCAAATGGCTAGGAATCTTCTTCCGGCCTGTTACTCCAGGAAAATTCATGCTTCGGATGCGCATGCCCAACGGTATCCTCACCTCCGAGCAAATGCGGGTGTTAGCGGAAACGACCGAAAACTATGGAGAAGATGGCAATGCTGATATTACCACAAGGCAAAACCTGCAACTGCGGGGCATTCGCCTAGAAGATATTCCTCAAATCTTCGACCGGTTTCAGGAAGTGGGCTTAACTTCCATGCAATCGGGAATGGATAACGTGCGTAATATTACCGGCTCTCCCGTTGCTGGTATTGACAGTGCTGAACTGATTGATACGCGCCCATTAGTGCAGGCGACCCAAAACATGATTACCAACTCCGGTCAAGGGAACCCTGAATTTACTAATTTACCCAGAAAATTCAACATTGCGATCGCCGGCAGCCGAGATAATTCTGTTCACGCGGAAATCAATGACATCGCCTATGTTCCCGCCTACCGAAACGGCATTCTGGGCTTCAACGTTCTCGTCGGTGGCTTCTTCTCTGGCAAACGGTGCGAAGCGGCCATCCCCCTAGACGTTTGGATAGAACCGAGTGATTGCGTAGCTCTCAGCCGTGCCATTCTCCTCGTCTACCGAGACCATGGTTTACGAGCCAATCGGCAAAAATCTAGACTCATGTGGCTGATTGACGAATGGGGAATCGAACGATTCCGAGCCACCGTTGAACAACAACTGGGCAAACGCCTCCCTGAAGCCGCACCCAAAGATGAATTTGACTGGGACAAACGAGACCATATTGGCATTCACAAGCAAAAACAACCTGGATTCAACACCGCTGGGCTGCACATCCCCGTCGGTCGCCTATACCCGCCCGATATGTTTGAGCTGGCGCGCCTAGGCGAAGTCTACGGCGATGGGGAAATTCGGCTCACCGTCGAGCAGAATGCGATTATTGCCAACATTCCTGACTCGCGTCTAGAAGCGTTCCTGGCTGAACCTCTCTTGCAGAAATTCAGCATTAACCCTGACCCCCTCTCTCGCGCCCTCGTCTCCTGTACCGGGGCCCAATTCTGCAAATTTGCCCTCATTGAAACCAAAAATCGGGCAAACACGATGATGGCAGAACTCAGTCAGGAATTAACCCTCGAAAAACCGGTTCGCATCCATTGGACCGGATGCCCCAATTCTTGCGGGCAACCCCAAGTTGCTGACATTGGCTTAATGGGAACCAAAACCCGCAAAAACGGGAAAACCGTAGAAGCGGTCGATATCTTCATGGGGGGCAAAGTGGGGAAAGAAGCTCAACTTGGCCAAAAGGTGATGAAAGCCATTCCCTGCGAAGACCTGAAACTCGTCTTACGCAACCTACTGATTGAGCAATTTGGGGCCCAACCCAAAGCCGGCTATGTAGCTCCGACTCCAGACGTGAACGGCAATGGAGCTAAATTGCCTGTCATAGAACCCCTGGCTACCCCTGTGGGAACGGTGCAATTAGCCAAAACGGGTAAAACTTTCCCCTGTTATAAAGGCGAGTCCATCTTGGAAGCCGCAGAACGGGAAGGCATTGACCTAGAGTCGAGTTGTCGTTCCGGAACTTGTGGAACCTGTCAACAGCAGTTGGTTTCTGGAGAAGTTCGCTATCTCCAAGACCCCCAAGCCTTGGGCGAACAGCAGGGAGCCATTCTGACCTGTATCGCTCATCCGGTTGGAGAGATTGTTCTAGATGCTTAAGGACAGATAGAACAAAAAAACTGGGGAGTGCCCCCAGTCCAAATATCTAATCATCTTAATTAAGGAGTATCGCAAAAATGTCTGAACCTAACAATACCCTCTCTCCTGTAGAGTCCGTACTTCTGAAAAGCTTCAGTTTAATCGGAGTCCTTGTCTTTGCTGGAGTCATGGTGGGTCGCTGGAATCATCTGATAACCCAAGTGGCTTTAGCCGAAACAGAAGTTGCAGAAGTGGTTGCTCCTGAACCCGAAGTGACTGCTACACCTGAAGTAGAAGAGGTCATTGTAGCGAGTGCAAGTCCCACGGGAGTTACAACCTCTGCGGTGATGACCGAAACTATAGAAACGGAAGTTGTCGAAGACGTAGCAGAAACCCTAGAAGTTGAGATGGATGAAGCTACGGTCAGTGCGTTACGCTCAGAGCTTTATGAACAAATTGATAGCAATTGGCAAACTTCGCCTACGTTCTCTGAGAGTTTAGTGTATCAGGTAGAGGTCAACGAGGAAGGAGCGATCGCCAATTACATCCCCCTGAACTCCGTCGCCTCCGACTATCTCACGGAAACTCCCCTCGAAACCCTAGTCCAAGAAAAAGACTCCTCTAGCTCTGCCCCCTTCCTCGTTGTCATGGCTCCTAGTGGTGTTCTTGAAGTTAGTTCCTGGACAGGACAATAGGGACACGGAGACGCGGGGATTTCCTGTGACTCCTGACTTTCTACTCCTGACTTCCTACTTATTACTTATTACCCATTACCTAATCAACCGTCATGCTCAAAGAAATGTGGTCATTCCAGGGCAGATACAAAATTCTGCATATGACCTGGTTCGCCTTCTTCCTCTCCTTCGTTGTTTGGTTCAACCTCGCCCCTCTAGCCACAGCCGTTAAAGAGGATTTCGGTTTAGAAGTGGGTCAAATTCGGACAATTGCTATCTGTAACGTCGCCCTTACTGTTCCTGCCCGGATTATTATTGGGATGCTTCTGGACAAATACGGGCCCAGAATCACCTACTCTGTTCTTTTGGTCTATGCCGCCATTCCCTGTATTGCCTTCGCCAGTGCCCAAAACTTTAGCCAACTGGTGATTAGCCGACTTGCCCTCAGTATCGTCGGTGCAGGGTTTGTAATTGGTATTCGCATGGTTGCGGAATGGTTCCCTCCCAAAGAAATTGGTCTAGCTGAAGGTATCTATGGAGGATGGGGGAACTTTGGTTCTGCTGCCTCTGCCTTTACCCTGCCTACTATTGCCGCGATTCTCACCTTTGGAGCCGGTAGCATCATTAACTGGCGGCTTGCTATTGCTGGAACTGGAATTATCGCCGCACTCTACGGTATTCTTTACTTCTTTAACGTCCAAGATACTCCTCCTGGCAAAGTCTATCAAAAGCCCAAAAAAGCAACCGGTCTAGAAGTTACCACGCCAAAAGACTTCTGGTTCCTGATGCTCATGAATATTCCCCTCTCTGGTATTCTTGCTGTTCTCGCTTGGCGCTTAAGTAAAGTCGGATTTCTGAATACTCCGCAACTCTATATGGTTTGGGGGGGGTTACTGTGCCTCTATCTGTTCCAAGCCTATAACTGTTGGGATGTGAACAAAGAACTGATGCTGGGCAAAAAGCGCTATCCGGCTGAAGACCGCTATGAATTTTCCCAAGTTGCCCTCTTAGAACTCACCTATATTGTTAATTTTGGTTCAGAACTTGCAGTTGTTTCCATGCTTCCTGCCTTCTTTGAAGGAACCTTTGGCCTGAGTAAACAAGCTGCTGGGATGATTGCTGCCAGCTATGCCTTCATGAACTTAATGTCCCGTCCTGGGGGTGGCTTAATCTCCGATCGCCTCGGCAGTCGTAAAATGACCATGGCAGTATTGACCGGAGGTATGGGTATTGCCTATCTAATGATGGGTCGCGTCACTGGAAGTTGGTTCTTACCCCTAGCTGTCATGCTCACTATGGCGTGTTCCTTCTTTGTCCAAGCGGGAGAAGGGTCTACCTTCGCCATGGTTCCCCTGATTAAACGCCGCGTCACCGGACAAATTGCTGGTAATGTCGGAGCCTATGGTAACGTCGGAGCGGTTGCTTATCTCACCCTCTTTAGCTTGCTCCCTTCTGGAGATGTGGGTAACCGAGTCTTCTTTGAAGTTCTAGGCGTTGCATCTCTGATTGTTGCCTTCCTCTGCGGCTTCTTCCTCAAAGAACCCAAAGGCTCATTTGCCGACCACCACGAAGGAGAAATGGAAGCGACTACGGTTGCTCATGTGGACTCTCCCGTAACTGCTGCTGAATAGGGAATGGGGATGGGGAATAGGCAACAAGCTATCTCCCCATCCCCCTATCCCCCCATCCCCCATCCCCCTACTAAACTGCCATGGTACACAAAACCCTTTGTCCTTATTGTGGAGTCGGTTGTGGCTTAGATGCCTCTCCTCCTGCTGTTCCTGGTAAAGCGACCAACCGAGACAAAGATGGGTTACCTATTTGGAAGATAATGGGCGATAAAACTCACCCATCGAGTTTAGGAAAAGTTTGTGTCAAAGGAGCAACGATAAGTGAATCTTTAGAAAAAAATCGCCTCAAAACCCCAATGATGCGCGATTCATTGGATGAGCCATTTCGTAAAGTAACTTGGGATGAAGCGCTCAACCGTATTGTTGGCAAAATTAAGACGACTCGGTTGGTTCAAGGGCCTAATGCGATTTGTATGTATGGGTCCGGACAGTTTCAAACGGAAGATTATTATATTGCCCAAAAATTGCTTAAAGGTTTCCTGACAACCAATAATTTTGATGCTAATTCTCGCTTGTGTATGTCTTCGGCAGTGTCCGGATATATTCAAAGCTTGGGTTCTGATGGGCCACCCTGTTGTTATGATGACTTGGAATTAACCGACTGTGCGTTTCTCATTGGTACGAATACGGCAGAATGTCACCCGATTATTTTTAATCGCTTGCGGGTTTATCACAAGAAAAATAAGCAGGTAAAACTGATTGTTGTAGACCCGCGCAAGACCCAAACCGCAGAAGCGGCTGACCTGCATTTGGCGATTCGGCCGGGTACGGATATTGATTTAATGAATGGAATTGCCTATTTATTACACAAGTGGGGATTGATTGACTCCCTGTTTATCGACGAACAAACCACTGGATTTGTAGACTATGTAAAGGTTATCCAATCTTATCCCCCAGAATTAGTGGCGCGAAATTGCCGGATTTCAGTGGAAGATTTGGAACTGGCGGCTCGCTGGTGGGGAGAGTCGAAGCGGGTGCTATCTCTGTGGTCGATGGGGTTAAATCAGTCTTCGGAAGGCACAGCAAAGAATCGAGTGCTGATTAATCTGCATTTGATGACGGGGAATATTGGTAAGCCAGGAGCTGGCCCTTTTTCGCTCACTGGGCAACCGAATGCGATGGGAGGTCGGGAAGCGGGAGGACTCGCCCATATTTTACCGGGTTATCGGTTGGTCAAAAATAGAGAGCATCGTCGAGAAGTAGAACAGCTTTGGGGATTAACGCCAGGAAGTATTAATCCTCAACCCGGGTTGTCTGCTTGGGAAATGATTCAAGGATTGGAACAAGGCTGGGTAGGGGTTTTGTGGATTGCAGCAACGAATCCGGCGGTGAGTATGCCAGATTTGGAGCGGACAAAAGCGGCTTTGTTGCGATCGCCATTTACTATTTGCCAGGATGCCTATTATCCCACAGAAACGGCCGAATATGCCCATGTTTTGCTCCCTGCGGCTCAGTGGAGCGAGAAAACCGGAACCATGACTAACTCGGAGCGCCGCGTCACCTTCTGTCCAGCGTTTCGACCAGCTCCGGGTTCTGCACGTCCCGACTGGGAAATCTTTGCCGAAGTCGGACGCAGATTAGGGTATGAGCAGCAGTTTACTTTTGCGGACTCGGAAGCGGTGCGCAATGAATTTCTCCAACTTACGGCTAATCGACCCTGCGAGCAACGGGGAATTACTTACGAGCGCCTGCGGGAAGAGGGGCCCCTCCAATGGCCTTGTGTCGATGGAGGAAAACCACAGGCTCGAATGTATACAGATTTACGCTTTAATACCTCTGATGGCCGGGCGCGATTTGGAGCGTTCCATTCACGGGGCTTGGCAGAACTGCCGGATGGTGAGTATCCTTTTGTGCTAACAGTGGGGCGGCTCTATGGTCATTGGCATACCTTAACCCGAACCGGTCGAATTGATAAGATTCAGAAGATGCATCCAGAAGCAGTGATTGAGGTACACCCCTATGATGCAGAGAAATTAGGGATTGCAGAAGGGATGATGGTCGAAGTGCGATCGCGGCGCGGATGGTGTCGTTTTCCGGCCAAAATAACCAAGAATATTACTAAAGGAACCGTATTTGCACCGATGCATTGGGGGGCGATGTGGGGCGATCGCACAGAAGCCAATATGTTAACCCATCCGGAAGCCTGCCCCAGTTCGGGACAACCGGAACTCAAAGCCTGTGCCGTTCGCTTAATCCCCATCACCCATCACCCATCACCGGTTAACCGGGAACAGTTACCCCTTGAAATATCGAAGTTAAGCATTTCTCCATCCTAAGATCCATTGATAATGAATCGATCTCAAAATCCTGGAGAGATTTCTGGTAATTGCTCCAGTTCGAGTTGAGTGACTAAACTCAGGGGCATGGGTTCTTGGCTAATCGATTGGATATAAGCGGGAGTTAAATAAGGTTTATAGTCTAGATTTTCAGCCACATAAGTTTGGAAAAAGGCTAAGGTTAAGGCTAGGGTATAACGACGGGCTAAATCGGGATCTTCGCCAATCACCAAGCTGGGTAACGGGAGATCATCTTCCCCCGGTTGTAAAGTAGAAAAGTGAGTTCCTCCTTCCTGTAAGACTAAATATTTTTCTGATGTATTCGTTAACCAAACAAAGGGTAAAATCTGTTCGGGAAAAGATAGGGCAACCGTATCTTTACTCCCGGCAACAATCATCACGGGAATTTCAATATCATCGAGACTCGATTCTCCTAAAACCCGACTGCTAATGGGATTAATGGCAATCACAGACTGAATGCGGGAGTCCTGAAGATTCAGGGAGCGATCGCCCTCTCCTAACTCTAAAGCGCGACATTGGAGCAACAGAGAAACGTTCCACGACGGACTATTGGGATTACAATCTGCTTCTAACTGCTCAAAATTAATCTTAGCTCCAGCCAACGCCAACACGGTATAACCGCCAAACGATTGCCCGATCGCCCCTACGCGCTCCACATTAATCCGTCCTTCCAGAGCGCCACCCGGTTGGGTTTGGCGACTGAGTTCGTCAAGCATAAAGATAATATCTAAAGGACGGTTGATAAACTCGCTCGGTTCAGCCACTTCATTCGCTTTTCCTTCGAGCATCGCTTCCCGTTGGCGATCGCTACTTTCCAAATGCTCAGGAACCACCACAGCAAACCCCCTAGAAGCTAAATGAGTGGCTAAATACACAAAACTGTCTCGATTCGAGCCTAAACCGTGGGAAATAACGACTAAAGGAGCGGGTTGATCGGAACGGTTGGGAACATAAAGATCGACCGGATAAGCGCGATTTCGCTCCCGATCTCGGAGAGTAAACGAGCGTTTTTCCCAGCGAAAATAGCCCACAGTATCTAAATCAGGCAGTTCAGAAATGGGGATTTCTCCTTTCGGAACCGAAAAAGGAAATGCCGAATTCCATTGAATTCCCTCGGGTACTTTTGCCATTTGAGCTTGAAAAGAAATCTCGATCGCCGATTGTTGAGCGACAACCTGATTGGCTTCATTGGTTTGCTGCACTAAGGTATACAAATTCAAGGCAATATCGAGCGCCGATTCTAAATCAATTCGCAATCCTTGAGTGGGAAATTTCCGCAAAATATTCAGCAATGTCATCCCATCCGGTTCAGCCGCCGCTAAAATCAAAGCTGCTCGAATCGCATAAAATCCCTGTTGTCGTCCTCCCGTTTTCACCACTCGCCCCAAGCGCTCTAATAAAACTTCTCCTTGGGGAGAATAGAGAAATTGAGAAATCCCTAAAGGAGTCACATCAATTGGCTGCTGGAGAATCTCCCTAAACTGATTAAGTTGATCCTCATTCAGATAGCGAGTATAAGCGGATAATTTGGGGCTGATTTTTCCTTCGTTCACAAAGTTTTCTAAGTCCCGCACAGGAATAGAGCGCTCAACTAAAGAAAAAGAAACATAGACTTGTTCGGCTGCCCAAACTGGTTGTAGGGGAAGGGGAGAACAAACCAGCATTGCCACTCCCATCAGCCACTGCCATCGAAAATATTGTTGTAAGACCATCGATCTCACCTCTCACACCATCTCTATGTTAGCTCAGGTAGGTAAGAGGGAATAGGGAAAACCGGGTTTTACGCTTGTCTTATGGCATAAATCTTAAACCAGAAATTTTTCCGGAAGAAGCAGGGGAGATTGGTATAGGGAAACGACATAAAGCCATTCCAGCGGATTAGGAAAATCTATGAACTTGACCCCAACTCAACCCCTATCAGTCTGGATTCAACAGTGCTGGGTTCATTATACCTTAGACGCTCCAGAAGAACGGTGCCCAAAGGTACCCGAATTGCCCGGTTTATATGGTTTGGTTGCTCAAAGTCAGGATGGTGAAAATTGGATTTTACTTCATATTGGCCAAACCCAAGTCAATTTGCGCGAATCTTGGTGTTATTATCGTCAATTACCGATGGTAAAAATTCTGCACCAGTTATCCCTAAATGTGAGTTTCGCCGTATTGGCCTTTCCTGTCGATTCTCTACCTGGATTATCTTTAGAACACTTATCGAACTGGGAACAGGCGTTAGTCGAATCTTTAGAGCCGATGCTCACCAAAACGCCAGCCGTTTTACAAATTGCGGTAAAGTGAGTAGGGATACAATGGCATAAAATAGCCCAGGTGTGGATGATGCAAGTTTCCCAGTTGTATATTTACCCGATTAAGTCTTGTGGGGCGATCGCCTGCCCAAATATTAGAGTAACTCCAAATGGGTTAGCTGGCGATCGTCAAATGATGCTCGTCAACGCACAAGGTCAATTTATGACCCAACGGGACTATCCACAAATGACCAAAGTCCAGGTAAATTTGACGGCTGATACCCTCACCCTAGAATACGAGAATTTTGACCCTTTAGTGCTTCAACCTACCTTAGAGGGCAAGCTACACCCTGTTCAAGTGTGGCGAACCCAGACCCTGGCTATTGACCAAGGAGAACCCGTTGCCGAGTGGTTTCAAAGCGTCCTGAAATTAGACCATCTCTGTCGCCTTGTTCATCAATCTCCCCACCATCCCCGCGCCGTTGATTCTAAGTATGCCATCACGGAAAATGATACGGTCAGCTTTGCTGATGGCTATCCCATCTTGTTAACGAATACCGCATCTTTAGAAGACCTCAACCGCCGACTGCGCCAAACCTATCCCCAAGATCCCCCCCAATTCCCCATGAACCGTTTCCGTCCCAACATCGTCATTGAAACCAACGAACCGTTTGGGGAAGATCGCTGGCAAACCGTAACCATTGGCCCAGTAGAATTAGAATTAGTAAAACCCTGCTCCCGCTGCATCATCATCACCACCAATCAAATCACTGGAGAGCGCAACTCCCAGCGCGAACCCCTCAAAACCCTAGCCACCTTTCGCCAACAACCTGGAGGTCTCATGTTTGGCTGCAACGTCATTCCCAAAACCCTAGGTGAGATCGAAGTAGGAAGCGCAATTCAATTAACAATTAATACTTAAATAATTTGGGTACTTGGCGCTCTCCCCACTCCCTATTGCCTATTCCCCCTAGACAGAACATAAAATCTTGAGTTACCATAAAAAATTGTGAGTTTTTAAGATAGAGAAGCCCATGCACGCTCAAGAAATCATCCGCTCTATAGAAGCGGAACAAATGAAACCAGAGATTCCTCTAATCTACATTGGAGATACAGTAAAAATCGGTGTGAGAATCCGAGAAGGTGGAAAAGAAAGAACCCAGCCCTACGAAGGTGTGGTGATTGCCAAGCGCAATGGTGGCATCAATGAAACCATAACAGTTCGCAAAATATTCCAAGGTGTGGGCGTAGAACGAGTCTTTTTACTCCATTCTCCACGCATCACCAATATTAAAGTGACTCGCCGAGGAAAAGCCCGCCGAGCCAAACTCTATTATTTGCGCGATCGCGTTGGTAAAGCAACTCGTCTCAAACAGCGCTTTGATCGTCCCTTAGATACAAAAATCAAGACTAAGACTAAATAACGCCTTCCCCTTGACACAAATTCCAATTGATGTGTATAATTAGAGGGCTTAGGTTAATCCAAACCAACCAGTGCGCTCTTAGTTCAGTTGGTAGAACGCAGGTCTCCAAAACCTGATGTCGGGGGTTCAAGTCCTCCAGGGCGCGTTATCGTCAATCTTCGATCCCGTAAGGCTTTGTCCTCCGAAGTCAGGTTTTGGAGACCTGCTACTCACACATATTTCACACAAAATCACCATAACACTCAAATATGGGGTATGGATTAAATAGGTCATAGAAATAGAGAAAACTTATTCATGGAAGCATTACCATAGACTTTCACTAATGACCCAATCACATGACCATTACATAAGCGTTATTGATGGATAAGTAGAGAACCATAAGGTGTGATAAAATGAATGTCAGACTGGTAGTTTTCTCACAAAAAAAAGACCCCATAGGAGGGTCTTTAGCTTAACGGCTCATTCACGACGTAAATTTACGTCGTGACTTCAAGAATATGGGAAGGCAAGGGCTATGAATAACTAAAGCTAATACTAATAGGAAATAATATAAT
>NZ_JAGHZN010000076.1:0-16994 GCF_017746735.1 Roseofilum sp. Guam
TCCACTCGACATATTCTAAGTCTCCACCTTCCATATCTTCTGCTGCGAGTGTATCCTGGAACTGGCTCGATCGCTGTTGATATTTCTCTTCAAAATAATCCAGCCGCTTTCTGGCCATTTTTTGGCTGTTTTCTCACCTGTAGAGTTCGGCAGCGATCTCCTTTTTAAGCAGTTCCTTCACTTCCTCTGGTTGGTCAGTTTTGAAAATAATCTCTGCCCTATTTTCACCGCTTCAATTTTAGATGGCATTTTAAACGATGACGAATCTTCAAAAATTTGTAATTGATATCAATAGCTATTGATTCAGCGTCGATGACTCTACGCCTTGCCTACCCTACCTGTCACTATAATTGATTCAACGGACTTGATCTGATTTGCTCAAGAGATTGCGCTACCTGGAGAGCATCAAGTAGCGCAATTCACAATAATTAACGGATATTTCCGTATTCTAACCCAAAAATGACTATTCCAAGTCGCGACGACCAGGGTTACGAGATGGGTCACTCGATAGGAACCCAAATACAAATAAAGCTGCAAAGAAAAGCACAATAATATTAACAACGATTTTGAGCGTGAGCATTTATGTTTCTCCGAACAGATAGGCTTTGGATTATCATATCGAAATTTGGCTGAAAAACCTAGTAGAGGATGGGCAGGATGGGGGGGACACGCAAACGAAGGTGCTCCCTGAGCGGAGTCGAAGGGAGCGTTAATCATTAGCCATTACCCATTTAGACTTCTTCATTGAGCCAACGTAAGACTTTAATCACCTGTTCTTCTACTTTAAGGAAGAGGCGATCGAGCCAGAGCAAGAATTTTTCCGTGGGCGATAGGATATATTCATGGCCAGTGGCTTGAGTTTCAATATAATCTGGTGCAGATTCTGGAGTGCTGGACGCTTGCGGTTGACTGATGGATGAGGGTTCGGTGCGATCGCCAATTGTACCAAATAACTCTTCTGAGCTTAACCATGGATCATCGGTTTTGATAAATGCGGTTTGGGCGATAGGTTGGGGGGAGGGAGTTTTAGGTTTAGAGTGTTGTTCGGATGAGCGATTAGCGTTAAAGCCTGTAGGAGGATGGAGATCTAAAGAAGTCAGCCAAGGGGCGTTAACGCTCAAGGTATTCAGTTGGGGAATAGGCTGGGGTTGGTGGGTTTGAGATTCACCAAAGCTATCAATGGCTAGAGCAACTTCACTTTGCTCCATCCAAGCCATCAGTTGCCAAAAGCGCCGTATGGGCGGAAATAGGTGGGGGCGTTGAGCAAGGATAGATAAGGGAATATGAGGTAGGGAAGTTGCGGAAGGGGGGAGGAGTTTTTGGACGATCGCCTGTTGAATGGTTTGCTGCTGTTGGGGCGTTAAAATATCAAGGGTTTGATTGGTTTGGGAGATGAGGACTAATTTGCCAGAGTCGAGTTGACTGGCAATACCTTGCAGCAGTTGTTTAGAAACAGGATAGGGACTTGAGGGAGTCGGTTGAACCAGAGAAGGAAGTTTAACCGGTGGGTTGAGTTGGGTGACTTCCTGTAAAATTTCCAAAATGGAGGTATCGGGTTCTGAGTCTTGGGGTTCTGGGGAGTTCAGCCAAGGGGTGACGTTCTGCTGAAATTGATGATTAATGGTGCGCCCGCTTTGGAAGATCCAATAAATGGGATAAACCATGACTTGGAGCGTCCATTCTGCGGCTACTTTCAGGTGGCGGAGGGCGCGGCTTCCCCGGTCAATCCATTGCTGAGAATGGTATTGAAACGTATTTAAAATCCGACTTTGATAGCGATCGCCAAGAGTCATGTTTTCCCCTCTTAACCCATATGATTGTTTTATTCTATAGCATTTGTGAGAAGGGGACGGGGTGGGGAGGATGGGCAATTACCACTTACCAATTACTAATTTATGACTTTATTTCAACAAACGCTGGATCGGTTGAGATCGCTCACTTGCTTGGATCTACAATCTCAATGGTTATGCTGCTCTGACGAGCTTCCCATCAACCAGGGGGTTGATCCTAATATTTGGTCGTCCTGGAGTCCCGTTGAGATTAATACTAAAGGTCATGTGGCTTGGGAAAAAGGTCAAGTCCTCTGGTTTGGACAACGGTTTACTGTTCCTGCACAGTTGCAAGGATATCCCCTAGAAGGATTATGCCTCAGATGGAGCCTGATGTGGTGGGCAGAGGTAGCGCAGGTGTTTGTGAATGGAGAATGTGTCCAGGAAGGGGATCTGTTTGATTGTGCCACTCGGATTTTATTGAGTCCAGAAGTTGTCCCTGGAATGGAGTTTAATTTGGCTGTACGCTTGGTGAGTCCGGGGCACGATCCGGGGGCTATGGTCCGAAGTTTAGCCCTGTTTGAGGGGCAAACAGCGGTCGATCCGGGGTTTATTGCCGATGAGCTAGAAAGTTTGTTTTTGTCTGGAACGGATGATCCGGAGTTTTTAGAGGGGTTGATGGGGGCAATTTCCGGATTAGACTGGTCTAAGGTTGGTGATCGCCCTGAGTTTAATCGTCAGTTAGAGGCACTTGGCGATCGTCTATTCTCCCTTAATCTTCCCCCTAGTCCCCAGATTTTTCTCCTCGGCCATGCTCATCTCGACTTAGCTTGGCTATGGCCGGTGTCCGAAACCTGGGAAGCAGCAAAGCGAACGTTTACATCCGTGTTGCAGTTGCAGGCAGAATTCCCTGAGCTTACCTTTGGTCATTCTACTCCCGCCTTGTATGCTTGGCTCGAACATCATCAACCCCATTTATTTAATACGATCAAAAATCGAGTTCGCGAGGGCAGATGGGAAATCATTGCTGGCTTGTGGGTTGAACCCGAATTTAATTTAGTTAGTGGCGAATCAATTATTCGTCAAGTCTTATATGGACAACGCTATATTCGCGAACAATTTGGAGTACTTAACCGGGTCGCTTGGTTGCCCGATAGTTTTGGATTTTGTTGGCAACTACCGCAAATTCTCAAGTCAGGAAAGATGGATTATTTTGTGACTCAAAAACTCCGTTGGAATGATACCAATGAGTTTCCCTATGAAGTATTTTTCTGGCAAGGTTTGGATGGCACTCAGATATTAAGTCTGATGTCTGCACCCATTGGTGAAGGGATTGATCGGGTCAAGTTAACCCGTTATGCCATGGAGAGCAAAGAGAGGACAGGGAAAGCGCAAGTCCTTGGTTTACCAGGAGTTGGCGATCATGGAGGGGGTCCGAGTCGGGATATGCTGGAGGTCGCGAGGCGATCGCAGGAATCTCGTCTTTTCCCCCGCCTTCAGTTCACCACAGCTCACACTTATTTAGACCATTTAGCACAAGAAAAAGACTATCCCATTTGGGCAGATGAATTATACTTAGAGTTTCATCGAGGCTGTTATACCAGTCACGCCGATCAGAAATTTTATAATCGTTGTTGCGAGCGGTTATTATATCAAGCGGAACTCTGGTCAAGTTGTGCCAGTTTATTAACGGGATACGACTATCCTCAAGTCAGATTAGAGCAGGCTTGGAAATCAGTATTATTTAATCAATTTCATGATATTTTACCGGGGTCTTCAATTCCGGAAGTCTTTCAAGAAGCGAATCAGGAATGGCAACAGGTTATTGAAACAACAGAAGAAATCATTCAGCAGGCTTTAGGGGCGATTGCCTCTCAAATTTCCCTTCCCGAACCTCCGACTTTGGGGGCACAACCCCTCCTAATTTTCAATCCCCTCAACTGGTTCCGTTCTGAGGTCGTGTCTATGACTTTGCCAGAAGGGATTCTGTCGGCTAAGATTTTGGATACAGATGGACAAGAATGGGTCAGTCAAATTGAAAACAACTTAATCTACTTCTTGACTCCGAATATTCCTTCAGTGGGCTATCAACTGGTTTGGTTGGTACCGAATACTGAACCGGTTTTATCGGTGGATTATCCCAAGGAGCTTACGCTGAAAAATGAATCCCTTGAAGTCACCCTCGATCCAGCAACTGGGGATATCCTAGAATTGTGCGATCGCCCGAATCATCGCTCAGTCCTTAGGGGTTTAGGAAATCAACTACAAGCCTTTGTCGATCAAGGGCAATATTGGGATGCGTGGAATATTGATCCCGATTATCAGAAGTTCCCTTTGCCACCAACACAATTAGAATCAATGGACTGGGAAAGCTATGGAGAACTGGTGAAAACGATTAAAGTGGTTCGCACGATTGGACAGTCTAAAATCACTCAGTATTATACGTTATTGGGGAATGACAATCAACTGAGAATTACCACTGGTGTGAATTGGCAAGAACGTCACACGCTTTTGAAAGTAAGCTTTCCAGTACAGCTACAAGCCGATTATATGACGTATGAAATTCCTTGTGGTGCAATTCGCCGTTCTACCCATTTCAAGACTGAGCAAGATCAGGCAAAATGGGAAGTGCCTGCTCTCAACTGGGCAGATCTAACAGATGAGGTTCAAAATTATGGTGTTAGTGTACTAACCGATTATAAGTCAGGGTACGATCCCCATCCGGATCAACTGCGATTAAGTTTACTGCGCGGTTCAACTTGGCCCGATCCAGAAGCCGATTTAGGAGAGCATGAATTTAAGTATGCACTCTATCCCCATGGGGGCAGTTGGGAAGCAGCAGGAACAGTCCAACGGGGATATGAATTGAATTGTCCTTTACAAGTTTATTCCTGTCCCTTATTGAATCGCGATCAACCCGGAAGTGAGAAGACCAGAATCAGTTATTTAGCGTTCTCATCAAGTGCTTGGATTTTGACGGCTCTTAAGAAATCTGAAGATAATCCGTACCATTGGATCGTTAGAGGTTATGAGTCTCAAGGAAAAACTGAGCGTATAGACGTGAAAAACAACCTAGGTCTTGATTATGGAAACCGGGTTAATTTATTAGAAGAAGAGGATGGAAATACCCCGTTAGAGATTCAACCTTGGGAAATCCTGACGTTGAAGCTCCGCCAAGAGCAGACCTAGAAGGTGACGCTTAGAGCTAAAGTAAAGGAAAATTAATTATGATTCATAATTGTTGCCCCATGCTAAACTAAGGGGTGAAGACTTTGATCGGTAGATCCCTTGGTTCGCTTACATTGGCTTGAAGGGTAAGATCCGAATCTAAAACTTCTATTTGCTATTGATTCTAGAGGTAATGCATGACTGTATATGTTGGTAATCTTTCTTTTCAGGCCAGTGAAGAGGATATCAGAGAGATATTTGAAGATTATGGAACGGTGGACAAAGTGTCTTTGCCTCTTGACCGTGAATCAGGGAAGAAGCGCGGCTTTGCTTTTGTAGAGATGACTTCGGAGACAGAAGAGGAAGCGGCAATAGAGGCCCTTGATGGAGCCGAGTGGATGGGTAGAGTGATCAAAGTCAATAAGGCTAAACCTCGTGAACCCCGTGGTGGAAATCGCAATCGGGGGTTTTAACACCAAGAAGAGTAGGATAACAAAGTGAGGTTAAAAATCAATGGTAGGGCGATCGCCAAAAAGAATTAGGTCAGCTTTTGATCGGGGGGTCGCCAACCTATTTTTAACCAACACAGTTGGCCGAGAAAAGAATCTTCATCAAGCAGCTATATCAGCTCTGGTCTGTGCTAAACTGTCTACTGAAGACTAAAATCGGTAGATCACTGTGTTTGTGTTAATGCTTGGCGTATCTCCGAATAGCAACTTCTGCACCTAAATGATTCCGGAGGTATCGCATGTCCGTTTATATTGGTAATTTATCTTATAAAGTCAACGAAGAGGATGTTAGAGAGGTCTTTACTGAATATGGCAGTGTAACGCGGGTGAGTTTGCCCGTTGATAAGGAAACTGGACGTAAGCGTGGCTTTGGTTTTGTGGAAATGGAAACTGAAGCTGATGAAGACAAAGCTATTGATGAACTTGACGGCGCTGAATGGATGGATCGAATTTTGAAAGTGAATAAAGCCAAACCCCGTGAACAACGGTCAAATAATAAAGGATTTTCCCGTTCACGCTACTAAAACGTAAGATCCATGAGAGGATTCAGCCATAATCAGAGTGCTCTGACAGACTGGATCTTCTGTCGCTCCAGCGTTTTAGATTCCGATCAAGCTGATTTGTTCAAAGGCTTATCTGCTACTTTAGCACTTCATTATCCAGTTAATTAACCAGTAATTGTGCCTTAATTAACTGGAGAGGGCGATCCGGTCTTCAACTGTGACCCTAGCCCATGGGAAGTGCTAGATCAATGTATACACCTAATCCATTCGTTCTAGAGGTAATTCATGACCATTTATATCGGTAATTTATCCTATGATGCCACAGAAGACGATCTCAGGGTCGTTTTTACAGACTACGGTTCCGTCAAGCGAGTCACTTTACCGACTGACCGGGAAACGGGACGTATCAGGGGTTTTGCTTTCGTAGATATGCAAGAGGATGCAGAAGAAGAAAGTGCTATTTCCAGCCTTGATGGGGCAGAATGGATGGGTCGCCAGCTTAGAGTCAACAAGGCTAAACCCCGTGAGGATAACAGAGGAGGAGGAGGACGACGCAGAGATCGCTACTAAGATCTAAGTAGTTTTAAGTAGAGGTTCCTCCTCAGATTGAACGTGAAGTTAGACTCCCCAGATTAATCTGGTGTAGAGAGTATAACTCTTCAAATCCCAAAAATCACTCAGACACAGAAAACCCAGAATTTTTTTGGTGTTATTTGTGTCTTTTTTAAGGCCTCATCTCAATGAATATCATTTTCCTCTCTCTACAGTAGGCATTTGTAGTAAGCATATCAGGATTTGATATAAAAATCAAAAGTTAAAAATAAAACATGCGATATGAGATTAGAACTCGATACTTACGCCGATCTCAACTCTCCTGTGCATCGCTGGGAACCTCGATGTAAGTTCATTGGATTAATGGGGTTAATTTTTTCGTTTTCAGGGATTCAATCTTTAATCTTGTTACCCGTAATGTTAGGAATAACATTGGTCTTCTACGTTATTTCTCGGCTGCCCTGGTCTTTTTTAGGTCAACGTTTGCGCTATCCGGGCTGGTTTTTGTTGGGCATTGTGATCTTTTTACCCTTTATTGCTGGAGAAACCGTGCTGTGGGAATGGGGAGTCGTTTCCGTGCGTTTAGAGGGATGTTTGGCCGTCATTTTAATCAGTGTACGGTTTTTCTGTATTTTGGTATTGGCTTTAATTTTGTTTGGGACAGCTCCATTTTTAATCATGATTAAGGCGATGGGACAATTGGGGTTGCCTTTGGTTTTGGGGGATATGATGCTTTTGAGCTATCGTTATTTAACAGAATTTGGCGATCGCCTGACAACACTAAAAATAGCGTCTCGTTTGCGGGGGTTTAACCCCAAGCGATTCAGTTGGCGGAACATTCAAACCTTAGCCGCTTTAATGGGAACCTTGTTGGTGAGAACCTATGAGCAGTCAGAGCGAGTGTATCAGGCTATGCGTTTGCGGGGGTATGGTTACAGTCGTAGCATGTTAAAATATACCTCATCAATTGATCCCTTAGATTACATCGCGACTCTAGGTGTTTTGGGGATTGCTCTTGGATTGGCGATCGCTCAAATCCTCTTTTACTCTTGATCCTTTCTCTTTTTGATTTGTCCTCGGAGAGATCCTATGTTACTCAATTATGGCAGAGAAATTCCTCCCTACGAACAAGATATTGCTCGTATCGGCTGTATTCAAAAACATGGATTTTTAATAGCTCTGGAAGAACAGAATTTCAGAGTTGTTTATGCCAGCGAGAACATTGAAGACCTCTGTGGACTGCCTCCACAAAAATTACTGGGTCAAAGTGTGGATATACTCATATCTCGAAAGCGCTTAAAAAAAGAGATTGCTAAACTTTCTGAATCTTCGAGCTTCATGATTCATGCCAGACTAAAAAGTCAAAAGCCATTCCGTAAAGTACTGTCTGTTTCCATTCATCGCAATTTAGATAATCTGATTATTCTGGAATTTGAAAACAACCGATCCGGGAAATCATCTGATATGGGGTTAACCTTAGAACTCACGCAAGAAATCAGTAAAAAACTCAAGGTAGACACGGATTTACAACGGTCGTGTGAAACCCTGACACAAGAGATCAAAAGAATCACTCAATTCGATCGAGTGATGATTTACCAATACGATCAAGAGTTTAATGGACAAGTTATTGCCGAAGCTAAAAATGCTGAGATAGAACCCTTTCTGGGTTTGCATTTTCCCAAACAAGATACTCAATTTTGTTTGGAAATATTAGAGAAAATTTGGTCTAGGATGATTCCAGATATTCAATCTAAGACCGTCCCCATACTATCCGATCAATCATCTATTGACGAGCCATCTTTGGATTTAACCCATTCTATTCTACGGGGACATACAAGTTGTCATCAGGAATATCTCAAAAATATGGGAGTGAGGGCCAGTTTAGTTTTGTCTTTAAAGAAGGAAGGAAAGTTATGGGGATTAGTATCTTGCCATCATTCTAGCCCGAAATATATATCCCATGAAGTGAGGCAAGTTGGAGAATTTATTTGTCAATTGTTTTCCATAGAGTTGAGTACCAAAACCGATCATCAAATTTATGAATATCGAGTTGAGTCAAGTGGCGTTCAATCTCAACTTCTGGCCTTCATGGGTCGAGATCATACCTTTATTGATGGTTTGGTCAATCATCAACCCAATTTATTGGATTTAGTGAATGCTCAAGGGGCTGCTATTTTCTGGAATGGATCGTATATTACTCTGGGCCTAACCCCAGAAGAAAAAGATATTACACAGCTCATTGAATGGCTAGATTGTCATCTAAAAGACGATCTTTTTTATACTCAATGTTTATCTAAAGTTTATCCTCAAGCAGAGGTTTTTGAGAAAATAGCCGTCGGTTTATTGGCAGTGCATATTTCCAAAGAAAATTACCTCCTCTGGTTTCGACCAGAAGTTTTACAGACCATTACTTGGGGCGGCAATCCGTATGAAAAGCAAGAAATTCGGGATGAAAATAACCAACTCAAGCTATTGCCTCGGAATTCTTTTGAAGCCTGGAAAGAAATCATTCGCGGTACATCTTTGCCCTGGAAAAACCATGAAATTGAAGCGGCAAAAGAATTGAGAAAATCTCTAATTCATATTATCTTAAATCAAGTGGATGAGTTGTCGAAGTTAACGAGAGAATTAGAGCGATCTAATGCAGAATTAGAAAAGTTTGCTTATATTGCATCTCATGATTTACAAGAACCCTTGAATCTGATTGCCAGTTATGTAGAACTGCTGGAAATGCGCTATGAAGATCAATTCGATCAAGAGGGAAAAGATTTCTTGGGGTTTGTGGTGGAAGGAGTAAGCCATATGCAAGGCTTGATTGATGATTTATTGACTTATTCAAGAGTGGGAAGAAAAGGACAAAAATTTGTTGCGATCAATGCAGAAGATATTCTAAAACGAAGTTTGGTTAATCTACAGGTTCGGATTGCTGAAGTGCAGGCAAAGATTACCTATGACTCTCTTCCTGATATTCTGGGCGATACAACCCAATTAACACAACTGTTTCAGAATTTAATTAGTAATGCTCTCAAGTTTCACCGAGATGATATTTCCCAGGTTCATATTGGAGTTCGAGAGGAAAGAGAAGAATGGTTGTTTTCAGTACAAGATAATGGGATTGGTATTGAGAAAGAAATGGTGGATCGTATTTTTACCATTTTCCAACGTCTTCATACCCGCGAAGAATACGAAGGTACAGGAATTGGACTGGCTATTTGTAAAAAAATAGTTGAAGTTCATGGGGGTAAAATATGGGTGGAATCCGAAGTGGGTCAAGGGTCAACTTTTTATTTTACTATTCCTAAGTAGACTGTCTATAGAATTTCTCTATTCTATGAGGTACAGCTTGAAGCCTTAGAACCTAAGCCATACAAGCTATTACCTATTCCCTAGCGCGAAGCGCTATAGATACGACATCGGTTAGGGTGCAACCGGATTAGGCTTGACATTGCTAATCTCCGTGGTTATTATTACTTAAAAGTCCTTAATATTTTTTAATAAAAACAGGCTGTAATTTAAATGACTAATTTGGATCAAGTTCATCGGATTTTAATGATCGAGGATAATTCTGCCCATGTGCGTTTAATTCAAGAAGGGTTTAAACAAATTACTCGGCCGTATCAGATTCGATCGGTAGATAATGGAGTAGATGCGATCGCCTATTTACGTTCTGAACCTCCATTTACAGAACGTCTTCTCCCCGATCTGGTATTGCTTGACTTAAATTTACCTCGCAAAAATGGTCGAGAAGTGCTAGCAGAAATTAAAACTGATCCTAAACTGAAACATATCCCTATTTTGATTTTAAGTACATCTCAACGGCCAGAAGATATCCAAGAAAGCTACCAGTTACATGCCAATTGTTATCTTCATAAACCCAGTAATCTGAAACAACTTTTTTATCTCGTTGAACAAATTGAAACGTTTTGGTTTCGCACGGTTTCCCTTCCTCTGACTTGATCCCTAACGGTTTTAGCCAAAATTGTTAATTTTTGTAAATGGAATAAAGCTTTGATGTTCTAATTGAGACGAATCCTTCTAGAATATAGAAATAAGTTGAAAAACTCTAATATAAAATCTAAATTCATTAAGAAGGGTGATTGACGGTGGAAGACCCCTTAGTTCAGATTCAGATCCTTTTAATTGAAGACAATCGTGCCGAAGCTCGTCTATTACAAGAGCGTTTGAAACAAGCGCCCTCTATGGAGGTTGAGCTTACCCATGTGAGTCGGTTATCAGAAGCTCTCAATCAACTAGAAGAGCAAGTGTTTAAGATAATCTTGCTGGATTTGAGTTTACCAGATGCTCAAGGACTAGAGTCCCTAAATCCTCTGATGGAGAAAGTACCAGATGTACCGATTATTGTATTAACCAATAATACAGATAGTGCCTTAGCGGTAGAAGCGGTACGTCAAGGGGCGCAGGATTATTTGATCAAACGACAGTTAAATACGGAGTTGCTGACACGATCATTGCGCTACGCGATTGAACGGAAACAATCCTCTGATGCTCTGCGAAAAGCGAACGAAACTTTAGAACAGCGAGTGATTCAGCGTACGACTGATTTGGTGCAAGCCAATCTACGCCTGAAACAAGAAATTAGCGATCGCCAGAACCTTGAAGAAGCCCTTCAGCAAGAAAAAGAACTGGCTCAAATCACGCTTAATTCTATCGGTGATGCAGTGATTGTCACCAATGTCAATCACCAAATTGAATCTCTCAACCCAGTCGCAGAAAAACTGATGGGTTTAAGCAGTTATGCGACTCAAGGCAGATCGGTTAGTGAAATTTTCTCTAACAGCGATATTAAGCAAAAACCGATTGAAATCTTGATTCATCAATGCCTGGCGACAGGAAAAATTGTTAAAGTCTCGAACTACGCCCTGTACTTTAAGAGCGATCGCCAACATTATATTATTGAACTGTGCATTGCGCCCATTCGCTTAAAGGGTAATCTGCTGGTGGGAACCGTGATTGTTTGCCGAGATGTCACTTCAGCCCGTAACCTCGCCCATCAACTCTCTTGGCAAGCAAGCCACGATCCCCTCACCGGTTTAATTAATCGCCGAGAATTTGAGCAATGCCTCAAAGCTGCTCTTGAGGAAACTCATCAATTGAATCAACAGCATATTTTATGCTATTTAGACTTAGATCAATTCAAAATTGTTAATGATACCTGTGGCCATTCTGCTGGAGATCAACTCCTGCGTCAAATTACTGGTATTCTACAAAGTAATATTCGCAAAACCGATACCTTTGGTCGTCTAGGCGGAGATGAATTTGGATTATTATTGCATTATTGTTCCGTGAATGAAGGACAGAAAGTTGCGCAAAAAATCATTGAAACCATTCAAAGTTTTCGCTTCGTTTGGGAAGATAAACTCTTTACGATAGGAGTTAGTATTGGCTTAGTCCCGATCGATCGATCCATTGAAAATGAACATATTGCCCTGAGTGCCGCTGATACGGCTATGTATGCGGCTAAAGAAGGGGGACGCAACCGAATTCATATTTACCAAATCGAAGATCGAGAAGTGGTGAAACGGCAAGGCGATATGCAATGGGTTGCTCGCATTAATCGTGCCCTAGAAGAGAATCAGTTTTGTTTGTATATCCAACAAATTGTTCCTCTAAATTCCAGGTCTAACACTCGACCTTTTGGCGAACTGTTTATTCGGATGATTGATGGCAAGGGAACTCTTATCCCTCCCATGGCTTTTCTACCAGCGGCTGAACGTTACGATCTGATGCCAGAAATCGATCGATGGGTGATTCGCAATCTATTTAAACAGTTATCTGAGCAGATTGGTCAAGGATCGGGGGTTCAATATAATCGATTCTTGAAGCCAATTTATTTGGTTAATTTATCGGGGGCAAGTTTTAATGACGTTTCGTTTTTAAAGTTCCTCAAAGAACAATTTTGGTTATATCATATTCCCCCCTCTCTAATTGGGTTTGAAATCACTGAAACGGTTGCCATTACGCACTTAAATCAGGCAGTCAGGTTTATTACGGAGTTAAAAGAATTGGGATGTCAATTTGCTTTGGATGATTTTGGCAGTGGCATGTCCTCGTTTACTTATTTGAAACAATTGCCGATTGATTACTTAAAGATTGATGGAGCGTTTATTAAGAGTTTAATAGAGGATCGAGTAAATCGGGTGATGGTGGAATCAATTCAGCGCATTGCTCAAGTGATGGGTTTAAAGACGATTGCTGAATCCATTGAAAATGAAGAAATTTTAGCGGAAGTGAAAGCCTTAGGTATTAACTATGCTCAGGGTTATGGAATTCATAAACCCCACCGGTTTACCCTAGAAAAAAAGTTGGAATTGATGTATAGGGCTTTGCCTGGGTAATGGGGAATGGGCAATGGGAATCTCAGGGTTTGGAGTGTGTCCCTAATTCCCCTATCCGTCCCAAAAATGTGACGTTTTATTACAATTTTCGGGAATCTGCATAAAATCACCCCGAAAAAATAGAGATCCCTATAGAAGTGCATAACTTTGATTAGGGATGGAACCATGAATTATAGCCATCGATTGGCGACTCTAGAGGATGCAGAGCAAATTGCCCTCCTATGGGCGGAATTTGCCGCAGAGCGCCAAGAAATTGACCCGTCTATGCGGGTAAAACCAAATTTTGACTTTAATGCTTATATTCGCCATCAATTGGTTAAACCGCTCACCTATGCCTGGGTTTTGGAGGTTGAAGAAGCGATCGCCGGTTGCTTGATTATTTATTTCTATGATGAAGTGCCCCCTCCGGAGCTTCCGGAAACCTTGGCAGTCGATCAAGATTTAGAAAGTCCGTTTATTTCCCGTCGGGTAGCTTCTGTGTTGGGGTTGTATGTGAAACCGGAACATCGGCAACCGGAAGCCCGATCGAGTTTAGCAAAAATGGCGATCGCCAAAGCCGAAGAACTCAACGTTACTGATATCGACTGGCTCATCAGCGCCGATCAAAGCGGTATTCAAGCCTTGCTCAAACACTCTGGATTTACCCAAGCTGCCGTCCAATTTACCAAACATTATCAACTTGCTCCCCATACCGAACTGCCTCGACTGCATCCCCCCTATCCGGAAATGGATACTCCTCCACCTCCCCATCCAGATGCTATTCCCCTACGAGATACCGCCACTGGGGATTTAATTTGCGATCGCCAGGGCGATCCCGTCTTTATCTTTCCCTTAACCAATGCATCGGGAGAATTAATTAAAACCGGCTCCGGATTACCCATTTATCCTACCCCCTTACGCGATCCACAAACCCAAGAATTTGTCTTTGATCCAGACGGAAATCTCGCCACTTGTCCCGTCGTTCGCGACTCTAGAGGCAACATTGTCGAATATCAAGGCATCGCCCAATTTCATCCTCCTGTGTACCAAATTGTCAATGGCAAACTCTATTTGCAGAAAAATGAGTCAGGAGAATTCGTTTTTTGTGATACAGAGAAAAATGAACAGGGTGAATTAGTGCGATCGCCTTCAGGAATGCCCATATTCAAAAAGGATTTGGTCACCTAATCTCTCATTCACTTTTGCTTGTATTTTTTTCATTGGCTAACCCCTTTTAAAAACCACGCTAACTTGATTAGTCCTTGATGAAAATAATCCTGGATATTACCGTTTAATCCAGGGGGCAATTGTTTTACTCTTGAATGATCCCTTGCCGACCTTTGCATCCACAAAACTTTTTCGTGAATCATCAAAACCTGGTCTCATACTCGAGCAGAAAATCCCTCTTCTATGGGAGAAATAGTTGTCTACCAATATCAAAGAGAGAAATCCTTTAAAGTTAACCCATCAATTAAAATACTGTCGCATCCATCCTAAATCCATGAAACTCTCCTATTCTCTGAACCATCATTTTTACCTTACCCTTCTCACCTCCACCCTAGGAATCTGTAGCCTCGCCCCCAAAACCCTCGCCCAACCGATCATTCCCGCCATGGATGGTACAGGAACTATCATCAATCATCAAGACAATCAATTCAACATTCAAGGCGGACAACTTTCCAGAAACGGACGTAACCTATTCCATAGTCTTGAACAGCTTGGATTATCTCAAGGGCAAATTGCCAACTTTATAAGTACTCCCCAAATCCAGAACATTTTAACTAGAGTCAATGGAGGAAATGCCTCCATTATCAACGGTTTAATTCAAGTCTCTGGTGGCAACTCTAACCTCTTCATTATGAATCCCGCCGGAATTGTATTTGGTTCCAATGCCCAGCTCAATGTTCCCGCCGATTTTATCGCCACTACTGCCACCGCAATTGGCTTTGGTAATGGACAATGGTTTAATGCAGTAGGCGATAATAACTGGAGTCAACTCGTCGGCACGCCCAATGAATTTCGCTTCGATCTCAATGGCTTTGGCAGTATCGTTAACTTCGGAGACTTGAAGCTTTCCGAAGGCTCCGATCTTACTTTAATGGGCGCAAATGTGATAAACATGGGAACCTTAGAAGCCCCTGGCGGAACCATCAATATCGTCGCCATTCCTAACCAACAAATTATTAGAATCACTCAAGAAGGACATCTATTAAGCCTCGATATTCCCTTAGATGAGAATCAGGAAGAATCCCAAATCACACCCCTCCAGCTTCCCGAACTCCTCACCCATTCCGGACTCGATCATGCCGATCAATTTCAAGTTAACGAACAAGGGCAAATTGTTCTCTCCGGAAGTGGTGTAGAAATTCCCGATGTCAATGGAGTCTCCCTCATCTCCGGAACCGTAAATACATCCGCAGAAAATGGCGGTATCATTAACATTATGGGAGAGCGCATCGGAATCATTGACGCAACCCTCGACGTTTCCGGACGATTTGATGGTGGAACGCTGAGAATTGGCGGTGACTTTAAGGGAAATCCTACCTTTCCCACAGCCGATATCACTTATATCAATCAAAACTCATTTCTTAATGCTGATTCCCAGCACCTTGGAGACGGTGGAAACATCTACATTTGGTCAGAAAACCTGACTCGATTTGACGGAACAATTAGCGCTACTGGCGGTTTAGAACGTGGGGATGGTGGTTTTGCCGAAATTTCCAGCCGCAACGCTCTCAGATTTAACGGAAAGCTAGATTTAAGCGCAATTAATGGAGACACCGGACAAGTTTTATTCGATCCCAAAAACGTGACCATTGTCGATGGAGCAGAGGGAGCGAATGATTCAGAATTAGAGGATGGCAAAATTTTATGGGATGACGATCCAGAGGAAGATTGGATTATTTCTGAACAAAAACTAGAACAAATGTGGGCAACTAGCGATATCACGATTGAAGCCACAAACAATATCACCATTGAAAACCTGAGCGATAATCTGCTA
Organism: Roseofilum sp. Guam; assembly: GCF_017746735.1. Lineage (NCBI taxonomy): Bacteria > Bacillati > Cyanobacteriota > Cyanophyceae > Desertifilales > Desertifilaceae > Roseofilum > Roseofilum sp. Guam. The sequence continues at coordinate 15,838 of NZ_JAGHZN010000076.1, forward strand.
CAAGGCTCTGAATATAGATTAACCTTTGTTGCTGATGCTGACAAGGACGGACAAGGCTCATTTTCCATGGATACAGGAGATAGAATTTACACTGCTGGACCGGTTAATATTTCCGGAGCAGGGCTAAGAATTGGCACAATTTCCACTTCATCCGCAGTGGGAGATAGTGGTGAGATTATCCTCGAGAGTAGCAACACAACTGAAGCCGAAAAATTATCTACCTATTCGGAAAAATATTCGGCTGGAGATATAACGATTCGGAGTGAAGGAGATGTTGCGATCGCGGATGGAATTAGTGCCCGTACTGACGCAAAAGTAACGAATCCTGCCCAGGGCGGTAATGTGGAAATCATTAGTGAGAGTGGGGATATAACCCTTACAAATGGAGTTGATACTTCTAGTGGAACCTTACAAGAAAATCCAGGAGATGGAGGAGATATTACGATTAGAGCTGTTGATGGATATATTGAAACTGGGGAAATAAACAGTTCTGTAGAAGAGGGGAAGGCAGGCAATATTGCCGTAGATGCTAGCGAACATATTACTGTTGGAAAACTGTTAGCGTCTGCTGGAACCACAGGAAATGGCGGTAGTGTTACCGTGACTGCTGGAGAAGATATTAAGACAGCTAGAATTGCTACGGGTGCAACTGGTTCGAGTTCAGGCGATCATAATGGAGGAGATGTAGAGATTACCAGCAAGAACGGAACAGTTACCACCAATTCGATTATCACGGGTGTTTTGGGTAAGGGGGATGGAGGAGATATTACCATCTCTAGCTATGGCGATATTAGAACTGAAGAACTTTTATCAGGAACCCTATCAGGTACACCTGGAGATATTACCATTACCTCTGAAAATGGCAGTTTTACGATTGAGTCTGGACTTTTAAGGGACTACATTATTAGTCGCTGTGGAGGATCTTTTGATTGCGATTATTCTGGCAATACGATTACTTTTGCTAGAAACGTCCAGCTTGCCGGGAAATCATTTCTATTCTTGGGAAAGCTATCAGGTACGATTGAGATTAGTCTGGCTCAAGCCAATTCTAACCAACAATCCGGTGCTGGCTCTACAGGTAACCAACAAGCCGGTGGTTCCAATAGCTCTAGTGGCTCTACGGGTAACCAACAAGCCGGTGGCTCCAATAGCTCTAG
>NZ_JAGHZN010000077.1:0-14827 GCF_017746735.1 Roseofilum sp. Guam
CGGTGTTTTACGATGACATTTCTTAGCCCAACAGCAGTGGAAGTCCCAAAAGGTATGGGAACCTGGTAGAGGAACTTAATCAGCGCTACCACCTGGCTCTTGCCACTCCCCGATTCCCCTATGCCCCACCCAACGGGGGCAAGGTCAAGCACCATATGGGGAAGGAGGAGGAAAGAGCTGAGGATGGGGCGTTGGATGTCAACATCAGGGAGAAGGGTAGAAACAGAAAGGATGAATTGCACGTTATCGTAAACGCCTAACTCCTCCTGCCACGGCTCTCCTACCTCCTCCTCTCTGCTCTTTTGCCGAATCTCGTAGTAATTGTGAGTCTCTGCTGGGTCGTCAGTCGTCATTTTCGTCAGGCTCTCTCAGTTTGAGAATTTCGTCATACAGCTTACTGGCTAACTCAACGGCGTTTTTCACCGCTATATCGCTAGAGAACGTAATGTCTGTTTCAATACACTGAGCTGCCAGAATTAAGGGTGCTGCCTTAGCCACAAATTTGTGGCGCTCGGAGTGATGCATCATTACGGTTAGGTCAAAAATATCCATGCTTTACCTCAAAGTAGGTTTCATCATCGGGACGACCTACTCCCCCCGCAAGATGGCAAGAACAATATCCTTGGGGTATATCGCAGTTTTCTCCTTTAATGCCTCCAGGCGTGCGAAATCCAGGGACTCTAGCCACTTGAGCTTTTCTTCTGCCAGTTCTGGAGTCCAAGAAGGAACGGAATTGGCATTACCCTTCCTGTAACCCTGGGAACCAACAATAGTGAACACTTTCTCTGGCTCGGATAACCACTGAGGCGGTGTTTCTCCTTTGCAGGCAGTAGCGAAGTCATTGGTAAAGACGACATCATCATCACTCTTTTTTGCCATTGCCTTTTTGATAGAAATGGGGGATATCTCTGCTGTAGCCAGAACGCCTGATATTTGAGAGGAGTCGGACTTACCCTTCCTTTGGTAGAGGTCAAGTACCCGCCTTTCCACTTCAGTGGGGTTGCGTTTATCCCAATTATTGGTGTCAAAGTTTTTCACCTTGTACTCCTTCTTGTTGAAAGCTAGGGTATAAAGGTCATGGTCTTCATATCTATTAGCCAATTCCAAAGGGCGACAGTCCGTGATTAGTATCAGGTAGGTCTCATCTTCAATCCAGGTGAGGTGTCTCCTTTCCTCGGGGTCAAACATGAGGGAGAAAGAGTCTTTCTCGAAGTCCATGGACAGGCAAGCGATAGAGTGTTCCTCACTCGTCACTTTGTATTGTTTGGTTTGAAATACAGCCATTAGAAATTCCTCCAAATTGTTAAAAGCTTATAGACAGTCTCAAGAGCGCAATCCCTCTTTTCAGGGGAATCATAGGAAAAAACAAGCTCTTGAATCTTGTTTTTGGACTCTCTCCTTACAACAAAGGTGGGCAACGAATTTTCTCCATTCCCTTCTCCTGGGATGATGGTGTATCTAGTCATCTTTTATCCCCCGTTTGTCAGGTACGATGATACGGGGCTTCACTCTTTCTCCTTGGAAAAGGTAGTCACGAATTTTGGTTAAAAGCTTCAGCTTTTCCTCAGTAGAGGCGAGACAAGAGTCCCCCAGGAAATACTTAATTGACGCATCAATGAAGTCGGGGGTAGAGCAGTCCATGAAAAGTTGGATTCTCTGCTTGAAATGCCTCTCAAAAACTTCAGGGGGGAGAGCCTCTTTTAGGTAGGGGTATACCGTTAGGGTGAATAGACGGATGTCTTGTCCCTCCAGGGTTTCACGGTTTAGCCTAATAGCAAGGTTTCCCGTTTTAGTTGATACCCAGGGAATTGTCAGCTCTATTAGAATGGGCTTGTTTTCAGTCATGGTTGTTAGACGCAACTGCTGTCACCGTGTGATTCACACGGTGTTCAGAGATGAGAGAGTGACCTAGCGGTGAACTTTCAAATAATGGGGCAAGTCCTTCAAAGTTTTGACGATGGGGATGTCAAAGTTAGAAGCTCTCCGAATCTTCTTTACCGCTTGATTGTCTGCACAGCAGACAATGAGTCGTTCGAGGGTTCTCTCATCCAAGAGAGCAAGCGTAAAAAGAAAATTTTGGCTTACTTGCCCTTTAGCCTCTACTAGAAAGACAGGAGGTGAAAAAATGGTGGACGAATCTCTGGCATCAAAGAGGGCAAAGTCACACTTCCACTTCATACTCCGAACTGGTCTGATAGAACTGTTCATGGAATGGAGGGGAACGGGGTATTGGCACGTGATGTCCCAGTTCTGAGAGGCTTGAAATTCATGCAACAGGGAACAATAGACCTTTGCTTCAAACATGGAATCAAACTTAATTGCATTATCGGAGGTAGGGACATTTTTTGTGATTCCCCTATCGGCGTTTACCCAACACCGAGTAGACTTATATCTCATTCCCACTCCTCCAATATCTCGACATTTTCCTGGTAAAACTGCTTAATGCGCTCCGAAAGTCCCACAAGCGCTGGAGCTAGCTGTTTCTGGTGTTGCAAATACTCGTGAAGTTGAGCATAGGTTACCCAAAGGCAGACAATTCCAAGGGTTGTATCACCAAGCGCTCTTTTGCTCAAGATGTCGTAAATAAAATCTGGAGCTGCTATCGCCCCGAAACTGCAAACGTACTCACCGTCGGAAAGGAATTTACCCTCTATTCCTGAGACAAATTGAGCCAAAAGATGATGGAGTATTTGCAGTTTTGGAGAAACTTTCTTGCCCTCTGATTCAACTTGAAGACGATAGTGATTCAGTTGCCTGTATGCCTCCTTCAGGGCTTTCATGACTTCGCTTTCAAGTTTTTTAGTTGCTGTCATCTTCCTTCCCAAGCACTATGATTTGACGGTCGTTTTGTTGGGGGAGTGTGCCATCAGGAAAAAATTCCTTGATGCGAGACATGGCAAAAGCTTCAGCTTCCTTTAGAAGCCCCTTCTCCTCTAAGAAGAACTGAAAACTCATTCGTATATGCTCGTTCAAACAGAATCCTAGACTGGGGTCACCGTTCCCACACTCGGCTAGTACAGCTATCACCTCTTCAGGAACGATTAAAGCCCCAAAATCACACTCAGAAGGCTCGACTAAATCAAAATCGTTTTTCCTAATCTCCCCTAGCAAAGATAGCGCTGCTTGCAACCTTGGAGAAAGAGAACATTTTTTCTCGCAAGCAAACTCATCATACTCAAAGAGAGCAACGGTCGTCCCTATAATCAGGGTTTCAATCCTATCTCTGTTCATTTCTTGACCTCGACTGTAGGGACGTAAAAGTGAAGGTTGTTCAGGGATTTACACTCAAGAACCCGAGAAACAATTTCAAACAAAGCCCCACTCTTTCTAGGTTTTTGAAGCCAATGTCTGGGAGCGTCAAACTTTTCTTTAAGCCAATCGCGGGACTGAAGGGGAGTACCCGAAATGCTCCTGCGTGCCTTTCGGTGAGCTTCAGATATTAGCCTCTCAAGGAGTCGGTCACTTGCTAGGTATAGCTGGATAGTAGCAATCTTCTCCTCAGCCAAAGACGGAAGTCCTTCACTGTATCTGTCAAGAAGGGAAACAGAGAGCCGTCCCTCAAAATCAGGGAAGTTAAAACGAATGAAATCAATGTAACCTTTTGCTGAATTAGGGAATCTATCGTTACTGTTCCTCCTAACCCAACGACGATACCCTGCCATTTGAAATGGCGTTGTAGTTGATTTTGTGCAAATCTGAGACTTGAAGAATCCAAGCGTTATTTTTTGTAAATCTGATAGACTTAAGTTATCTAAGCTTAAATCAAAAACAAGCTTAGGCAGGTCTTTGTCAACTTTATTCATGGCACATAGGATGTGAGAAACCAGTGCCCCGTTAAGCGATCGGCAGGCTAAAGGGAAGTTTCAGCCAAAGCTCGAAGGCTCTCTTGCGGGGTAGCTTCACAAAACTTTGCGCTCATAAGGGGTTGATCTTCCTCCAAAAGTATGCGATAACATTATCAGTGTACCCCGCAAGAGAGCCTTCGAGCTTTGGAGAGTTTGAGGAAAAAGACTACACTCTCTCAGAAAAAATTTGCAGAGAAAATCGGAGTTTCTTCCTCGACTTATGAGAAATGGAAGTTGAAACACTTGCATCCTCGATTTACTCCTAACCAATGGGTAAATTTAGCAGAAACAGTAGGAATGGAGATGAATGAGCTTGCGGATTTTTTAACACACAATCCTCCCCTCAATTCTGACAAATAAAGGGAAAATACTTGCAAACGAAAGGTGTCATACCCCGCAAGCCGAAGGGAAGGGTTGACACCTTGAGTGCAAGTATTAAGGTAAGTTACAAGAATTGAGGGGAGACCTTAATTAAAGTAAAATTAAAAAATAAATTATTTTTTTTAATTAGGGGAATAGAATACCTCCCTTCCCCCTCCACCTCCCTTAAGATATAATATATATAATAATATGTCAATAGAGAGAAGGGAAATTTAGCTCCCCTTACCCCCTCATCTCTGAACACACGGTGATTCACCGTGTGATAGCAATTGCGTCTAAAATCGAAACATTTTTCTTGACAGTTGCTTAGGCTTGAGGGTTACCGCTCTAGGCATAAACTCTCCTTTCTTCCAGAGCCACTTCTCCTTCCCTACAATCAAATGCCCCTTCTCTAGCAGCTCCCTCCTCATTCCCTGGATGATTTCCCATAATTTTCTTTGGGGGCTGCTTAGGGGTACAATTTCGTGCCAGTGGGCAATTAATGCACGAATAGCTCCACTCCTAGCTTGAGCCAGAGAGTAATGGTCAACAACAATAGCATAATAGGCAAACAGCCAATATTTTGATTGAGGCTTGCCCAGTAATGATGTTTGTAACTTTTCTTGGTATGCATTCATAGTCTCCAGAGGTGTTGGGTTATTTTAGAAGGGTTGGAATTGTAGTTTATCTTCCAAGTTGTGGAGATAAACTCCTTTCTTCTTTTCTTCTTTTTACGTTTACGCCGAGCATCGTCATCGGCATTATCATTCCGTTTCATAGCGGCAACAATCCTTCTAAGGCAAATGAAAAGGGCAAGATAATGGGGTTTTCTCCAAAATTAATCCAGGGACTCTTACGATAATTGACCCACTGTCTCACCCAAATCTCTCTGGTAGGTCGCAGCACTTCACTAGAGCCAGTAACATATACATTCCCTGGTAGTTCCAGTGAAAATACTTGCTTATTTTCTGAGGGATAAAGTCTTTGCCCGCGAGATGTATCCCCAGTGGTAGGATACCGAAATCGCAGGAAAATTGAACTCCGGTATCCTCCATCTCCCCACCACTTTTCCCAATCTGCTGTCCACTGAATCCTGAATGTTTCGAGAGCATTAGTGAGATTGACATACTGCCAATCGAATGAGGAGCCATCTAACGATAGCCCCCCTAATTGTTCCCACTCACCTATGCCATCAATCAGAGTATCCATGTTGATAGAGAGAAAAATGATTTACGAGGTTATGGTAAAGGCAGTCTAAGTAATCCTCTCCTAGGTAGGAGAGATTGTCGGCTATTGTCTCAAAGTCCAGCTCTCCATTTCTCTCTAGGTCGTAATACATCTCATCGACTTCTTTTTTTATTGCCGATTGAATTTTTGATTGCCTTTCTATCTCTTCTATCGCTCCATCATTGGGGATAATGACTGCAGGCATAAATTGCCGTCTAAGCGCTCTTTGTCCATGTAAAATAAGTGAAATGTCCACAAGATTCTAAGACCAATAAGACTAGAAAGTGATATCGCTTGCTTCTATGTTTGGAGTGTCATTGACGACCCAGGGGGAATTGTCTGCTGAAACAATTAGAAATTCTTCAGCCTCATAGCCAACGTTTTCACACGTGTAGCCTGCTCGAGCTTTTTGCAGTGAAGTAATCAGAACCGTCTTCCTGTCTTCTTCACTATTGTTAGCGCTACTATAACCAGACGATCCTGTTGCTAGCTGCATCCTTCCAAAGGGTACGGTGGCACTTCTTTGTTTGAAGGTTTTGTACCTTTTGCCAGTAATCCTTGAGGTCTTTTCCTGTCCTTCATCATTAGCCTGCCTGTAAGTAGGTATTAACGCAGCAGGAAGATAGGTAGGGTCTCCTTCAATCCTCTCCTTAACCCCTCCTGCGGCTGCGCTTGGTTCTTTCCACCCTAACTGAGCAAGAATGTTTTGTTCATTGCAGCACATCAGAATAAGTCGATGACTGAAATTAGTAACAGTTGCAACTACATAATGGGAGGCTGAAGCTGCGCTTGCCCCAGCGCCTGTTGGTTCATTTTCCGGCATGGCTTTGTTGAAAGGAAGCATCGGAATTTTTGCGAGTTGACGAGCTACTCCTGTGATTCGATATTCTGGTCTGGGACTCATTATCATACTTTCGTCACCAAAGTACCATCTAGCGTAATTGGCTAAATCGCTGTCTCCCGTTGGTAGTTGACCTCGGTTTCTTCTTGCTTGCTTCCGGAGGCTACTAAACCGACTTCTCTTTTTACGTGCCATAAGTCATTTCTCCGATTGGATTATGGGGACATCCTAGCATTCTTTTTTCCGCTGGAACAACGTTAAAACAAGCTCAAGACAACAAAAAAAAAATTTGGTATCCTTATAAGAATCCCAGCTCAAGAGAACAAATAAAATGCAATTTACGCCAGCAACAGGCGGAGACCCTACCTTAACTTCCTCCACAATGGAGGGAGCCTTCTTCCAACTTATTGAATTTATCCAAGCGGCTGAGTCTGACACCGACATTAATGGTTCTGGTATCAATCGAGTGACAGGTAATATCAACACGGATCGAATGACATATCGGGGACGATATGATATCAATGTTTCTTCTGCTGTTGACGAGGATGGAGCGCCAGTATTGAACGCATCAGATTACCTGACAATTCCTACTTGGTCTCCAGGTGATGGTTCTGGCACTTTAAAAGCCCTGACTTGGAGTGGACAGCTCTTAGAGATTCTTCAACACCTAACTGATGGAGAACGGAATACTCCTAACCCAGACGGAATCATCCGCTTTAATCCCATTTATGATTTTCGAGAAGGGAAAATAACCGGGGATTTTAATGATATTCTTCTGGAAAGAACGAAGACTGCTACCGGATGGGATTACACGGCGAAGGAGGTTTTTAATTAATGAGTGAAAAGAAGATTAGACGGACAATTTCCTTTTTTCTGCAAGGGGGAAAGGAGATGAGCAATGGCAGTAATTTTAGCTCTGAGCCTCAATCTGTTTTTGAGGTTAATCCTTTCAAGCTTGAAGATGGGCGGAAGGGATTCGATTATTATCAGGAGTTAGGGTTAAGCAAGTCCTCCTATATCCTTTTTCCTGTAGGTCGCGAGTTAACTGAACTGTTTATAACTTACATGCTTCCGTCTCTGCCGGAAGCTATCATTCCCAACGACCTAGAAGAGTATGTATCTGATGCAGAACGCATCTCTAAAAAAAAGGATTGGATCTGGAATCAGGCAAGAAAGGAAGTTGACGTACTTTCAGTACAGCATGAATTGAATTTTCGCGGACACGAAGACGAAAATGGCAACCTTCTTGCTGACTTTTGGCAGCCAAATTCAGTGGGGATATCTTCTTTTTATGGCACTATTTCAATGCGAGGAATGTTTCCTTTCTACCGACAGAATATTGCTCCTATGCTTCCCAATGAATGGGGGATGGATTCTTCTCCTGCATTGGCAATTCGTAGCACAAACTGGGGCAATATCTATGGAGATGATGTAGTTGCCGTAAGTGGTAGTTACATTGAGTATGTGGATGTAATGCCCAAGCGTGCTGTGGGGGTGATTGCGTGAGCTTGTTTATTGCTGAAAGAATTGAGCAGATTGATGTCAGTGTAGGGAATTTATCAGTCATTCTTGCACCGGCAAGCGAGGACAGAATATTTCTTGAGATTACCCTTGCTAAAGGGAGTGCTGTGTGGGTGACACGCAGTAATAGTGCAAGTAAGGAAAAGGGGATTTTGCTAGTAGGAATTGGTGCATCTTTTCGGGTAACAGATTGGCTAGGCGCAATCAGCGCAATTAGTGAAGGGACAACACGTATCACAGGAGAAATAGGATATGGGTAGGAAAAAGTTATTGCTTGATGAAAAAGACCTCGCAAGCACCGCGATTGCTCTGCAAGATGGCTCTGGAGCATGGAAGGGATTCGGAGTCCGCAGCAATATGCTTCAAGGCATGAATATACTCAACTGGGGTAAAAGCGCTGCGCAAAAAGCACTTACCAAAATTGCCGAAGGATGGCAATGGATTAGTAATCCCCAGCGAATTGAGGATGCTCAAAATGCTGGCAGAAATATTTGGGAGCGTATTACAGGAGCCGTTAGAGGTGCAATTGAGGGCATTCAGTCTGCAGGAGATTTCTTGGGGCAATGGCTTCAGGATGACCCCATTGGGGCTATCGCTGGCATTGTGGGAGTTGGATTAGTCGGAGGAGTGGGAGCAGGTCTAGTCTTGGGGGCAAAAGGCATTATTGCCGGTGGCTTGGGGGTGGGGAAGCTTGTTAAGGGAATATGGGGGTTAATAAAGGCGAATAAAATAAAAACCTTGTTTACAGTGGCCGCAATACCAGCAATGGCCTCTTGGGTAGTGGACGCTACCCAACAAATTTGGCACTTCGACTGGAATCAAACCGATGAGGACTTGCTCCAGGAAGTGCAAAATGCCTGGGACAGCATTTATGGAATATTAGGCGATGCCGCTGGGCGTATTGTTGGGCAAGCCTGTGGCATCATCCCAGGGATAGTCACAGTCACCGTAAATCCTCGCTTGATGCTTCAAATGAAAGAAGCGCTGGGGATTGAAGCCTATGATGCAGTTTTGGATGGCTTGTATTCTATTTTTGGGTTCACCAAAAGGCTCTTCGGCACATGGATGTTTTCTCACGCTTACATAAACAGTCGCAAGGCAATTAAGTGGGCAGTGAGAAGTAATCTTTGGGGTTTGAGGCAAATACTGCCTCAAAGATGGGTTGAAGGCATTGACCAATGGGGAGCTAAAGGCTCGAAACCCTGGACGTTTGCGCAGCAATATGAGAATTGGGTTGATTCCATTGAACACCGAGGTACGAGGGAGTTTGTAGAGAACTTTTTTGACTCTGCTTTTGAGGCTTGCGGAGAATCTTGGCTAGTATGGGCTAACGCATTTGTTTAGACGCAACTGCTGTCACCGTGTGATTCACACGGTGTTCAGGGATGAAGGAGGATACTATGGGAATTATTAACACAGGAACAGGCAAAAATATCAACTTGGGTGGAGACCGTATAACCCTCACTCTGACAGGGACTGATGGCAGTAGCACCAGCTTGGTTGTGGAGGGAACTCAAGAGCAGATAACTGGTGGCGGTAATGGTGGGGGTAGCTCTAACGGTGAAGGAACCACCTTAGAGCCAATCACTGTAGAATCGGCTGGGAAGGGGTTACGGTTTTTACCTCCCTTCCCAACGCAGCCAGTACTGCTGGGGATTGACAAGCAGGATAGTTTTTACCCTCTCTGGCAGGGAAGCCCCATCCAGGTATTCCAATGGAGCCAAGAGCCGAATCCTGAGCGAATTGGTGCAACATGGATGGGTGAATTCAACCCTAGTGATAAACGGTTCATCCTTCTTCTTCCAACAGCAGAAGCTCCGTGGTTCAGTTTCCTTACAAAATCAGCACAAACTGGAGTTTGGGACATTGCCAGAGTTGAACTGAAAGAGGGGAGAAAACTTTATTTCTGGGACTTTGAGGAAACAACAGAAGCTTGGCAGTACGAAGAGAATGTGACTCCTACTCCAGTAGCTACTCCCACCCCGACCCCTGACCCATCTCCAACTCCAGCACCAACTCCTACTCCTGTAACCGGATGGATGCCAACATCTGGCTGGCAAATTGAAGCCCAAGCCCACCACTACCAGACAGCTACACTGGCAACAACTGGTTCACTTTCTGCCGTCAATGATGGGAATGAAGCTACTTATTGGGTTTCCCCAGTTTTGAGTCAGCATAATATTGCCTTAACCATTGACCTGGGACAATTAGTAGAGATTGAAAAAATCTCAATCTCTTCGGGAGATGTCCCCCATCGGGCCAAGGGAACAATACAAACTTCAGATGATGGGATTACCTTTACTTCCACAGGCTTTTCTAATTTTCTGAATGGAGAAATTGCCATTAACCAAACCAAGCGATTTATCCTCATTCAATGCGGACAGAATATTAATGCAGCCTACGATGAATGGCATTTAAAGGAAATCTTCCTGTACGGAACCTATGATTCCAATTTAGTCGGTGGCTCTCCATCTCCCACTCCATCTCCCACCCCATCTCCAGTACCTGTTCCCCCGCCAACACCAATAGAGCCATCGGCGTACTTGGATAGCAACAACATCATCCTTAAGACTGACAGTTTGTCGCCAGGAGGACTGACCAAGTGGGATGGATTCATTGCTACTGGAGCTGTTCCTACTGTCATCGTTGATGGAGCTAATAAATTCGTCTCATTCCCCGATACTGATACAAGCCAAATGGAGAGAAATATTGCACAAACCAAGCAAATTTATGGAATGACATGCGTCGTAAAATCCCCCACAGAGCTATGGAATAATTGGGGAAATGTGTTTAGTCATAATCTTGGTGGTTTGTGGAGCTTTGCCTTCGCGGCAAACACGAAAGCCGTCTACAACAATCCGGTTCTTGAAAGAGTCCGGATTAATAAGCAGGAGAAAGTATTATCTGGAAGTAATTGGCAAGCAGCAGATAGTATAAATTCCCCATTTTGCCTATCTATTATTTTTCCTTCTTCAAATCGCCAGCACACCCCAGGAAATATGATTATCCATCAAAGCGATGCATTTCCCGCTTGGCGGTGCGCTATGGATATTGGAGATATCTTAGTGTGGGGAAATATGCCATCTGATGCTGAATTAGTAGAAGTGGAAGATTGGATGATGGGTAAATACTCTATTTAATTAAGAGCTGTATTTCTCCGTGGAGGACGAAGCACAGCTCTTAATCTCTCAATATCATCTCTAGAGGGCTGTGCCTTGTTTAGGTAAAATGCATCAATTTGCTTAAACTGTTTCCCTAGCGCAGTGCTTCTGCCTAGAGATTTTTCATAATCCACAGGCTCATTATCTACCCCAGTTTGGTGCATCGCCGCTCTGACTAATTCGTAATTATTGACAAAAAACCATGCTGGATAAATGCGTACCGTGGGTTTTTGAAACTGCCTATCTGTTTTCCTTCTTCCTTCGTCCTGGACTTGCTCACCGACTGTTACCGTGCCAAGAGAATCCCTCGAAAGTGCAGCCATTTTTTTAAGCTGGTCTTTTGCAGTTTCTGGGCTGCCACCAAATACGGTTAGGCTCCAGTAACTTGCAGATTGAAAATCAAGATTAGTCATCTTAGCGTGGGCGTAGAAACGACCCCACATATACCCATTTTCTCCTCCTGCGGCATCTCTAAGCTTTTGCCAAGTTAGGGTTTCGGTATCGACATTCTGGACATATAACTGGGGGCGTGGAAGAGTTTTACGATTCAAGTTTAATCTTTTCGCTAAGTCCTGTGGCTCCCAAGGTTTGCCCTTCACTAATCTCCAGTGAAACTGGATACCAACAGGAGCAGGGTGTGTCGTAACATATTGCTCATAAGGAGTTCCAACTACTTTGGCGAAATCCGAAGCTTGAAGCATTTGGCGAAATGCCATCAGGAGCGATATATTAGCCACTAACTGGGGTTGGCTTCCTATTAGAAGGTAAGTCTCGCCATCTTCCCCATCAGGGCTTAACCGAGCAGAAAACTCTGTTGCTACATCTCCTTTTAAGGAATCTAATAACTTTCGTTCAACTGAATTAGTTACCATGAGTATCGGAAATAGAATTATTCATAAAGTACGTGAAGAAATTATAGGCAATTTACGAGATGGAGTCGTGGATTCCCTTGAGGATATCTTTCAGCAAGAAGAAAGTGATCATGAAAATTTTGATGGTCTCGTTCCCATAGGAGAAGAGGAGTGGAAAGATTCAGATTTTGGCATTTTTTTAGCCCCTTGGGCAGCTATTGATAAAGCACTGGATATGGCAAATAGTGTAGTAGACGAAGTTCTAGGGGAGGATACCGAGCTTTACCGCACTCCCTATGATGACTCCTTTGATTATAGCGACTGGAATCCCTTGCTTAATCCGGAGGACAATTATAATCGACTGGGGCAAGGACTTATCGACTTTGAAGTAGTTGAAAATGGTTGTGAGAAATGCGTGCTAATTACCTTTAGTTTATTTGGTCTCTTGCCCTTAAACCCCATTATCTATTGTCGCAGGCATGAATCTCCAGAATGCCAGGAAGAGCCGATACCAGAGGACATAGAAATAGAAGAGCAAGAAGAAGAAGGAAATCGGACAACAGAAGTTCATACTCTCCCAGCAGGAGTCTACTATCTCCCTTTTGCCACAGAGCAGGCTAAGAGAGAGAGTCCTTGGGTCTGGTTTCTGAATGAGGACGGAAGTTTACATGCTCAGAATATTAAATATAAGGATGCAAGAAGAACTTCATATTTTGCCTGGCGAAGATTGGGTGTAAATTCAGATATGAATTTAGGAGGGATATTCTATTCTGATTATCGATATACAGAGGCTAATTGGCTCGAAGGGGAAGAGAGGGAGAGATGGAAGTATGTAGATGCTTATGGAGTGCCCTCTGACCGAAATGGCAGGCATTCCTGGGAAGATAATTTTATTGAGGAGGACTACGTTTCATATGGCAAACAACCCACTTTCTATCCCAAGATTTATTGCCGTGCTTCACAAATAAAAGAAATAAAGCAAACCCATCCAGACGGGACTGTTGTGCAAAATTTCTGGATTCGTTTGTGCGATAAACTGGAGATTCTTTATCGAACGCCTTGGAGACTTAATCATAATTTTCGGATATTGAAACTTCATCTAGGGGAGGTCCTGAATGCTTATGAAGTCCTTTGGCTCAATAAAATATCTCAAGTCTTTTCCGGAATTAATGGAGGCGATACAATTATTGGCTGGGGGGAAGAAAGAGAAACCATGAAGGCTGGGAGATATTTAGAAGCTAACCCTGATGAATATAGCTTGGTTCGGCGGCGATGGAGAGCTTGGAGGTCAATTACGAATAGCAGGGTTACAAGTTGGGAGTGGTTTCTCCGAAACCGCTCTATTTCTTATGTTGTAAGCCGAGGAGAAAACATCCCCGTTACTCATGCCATTCCTTACAAAGGAAATGGGGGGTTTGGTATTTTCCCAATTGCCTCATCTAACATCAACAAACATTTTCAGAAAGTAATTGACTTAGATATAATTTGCAAAAAAGAGGAACTTCAGGAGCCACAACCCCCTATGAGTAGATGCTGTAGTGGAGCGCAATGTAGAGAAATAATTAAGCGCTTACGAAATGTTGAGCGAATGATTAAAAAATTCGAGAATGTAGTTTCACCGGATAGTTTCCCGGCCAGGCTTCCCAGAAAGCTTATCGACCCAAAAAATCCCAGGAGGGCTGGTACGGTCGAAATAGGCGATTACCCTCAGATGATTGAGTATGTAGTTCGCCAAATTGACCGAGCTGTAGGGCCACCTATTGTCGTGTCTTTGGATGATGTAAATGATGCTAAGGAAGGGAATCAGCCTCACGAGGTTGCCTGTGCTTCTATCAACGATGCTCTAAGGCAATTGTTGCAATTCACCCTAGAATCGGGTGGAGATATTGATACGTTGACGAATATGGCAGCACGAACTTTATTCGAGATTGCCATCACTCATAAAATCAGTGCCGAGACGAGAGCAGAACTTGCTGAGACTGTGGAGTGGCTTGGCTTTGAAGGGGAAGAGAAGAAGGAAGAAATACCCTTCTTCATTGACCCCACTCTTGATGGCAAACCCTTAGATGCTCTTACGGAAGAGGAAACAGAAGCTATTCTTGGCGACCTTCTGAAGGAAACAAAGTTGGGGATTACTTATTACGAAAATCGTGAGGAAAATACTTTAGTTACTCGGCTAATGACCATTCAGAAAGAGTCCAATGCAGCCGCAGCAGCGGTCGGAACGCCCGTTAATTCTAAGTGGGATATTTTCAACCGATTAAGAAGCTTTGACCTTAACCGTGTCGTAGGAGGATTGCAACTAATGAGGCAAATCAGAGAGTCCTTTCTAGCCTCTGCTGGGGATAGCGAGAGTTTCCTGCAGACCATTGATGAAATTATCCTCCGATACACTGAAAATGCTTCCCCAATCTCTGAAGACAATAGGCATGATTTTCAGATTGAAAAAGACCCTGAAACCGGGAAACCTACCGTAGAAATTGAGGTAACCGAACACATTACTGATAAGGCTGATGAATTCCGCCATCGGAGCAATTCCAGTGATTT
The DNA here is from genome assembly GCF_017746735.1 of Roseofilum sp. Guam. Classification (NCBI taxonomy): domain Bacteria; kingdom Bacillati; phylum Cyanobacteriota; class Cyanophyceae; order Desertifilales; family Desertifilaceae; genus Roseofilum; species Roseofilum sp. Guam. The sequence continues at coordinate 14,354 of NZ_JAGHZN010000077.1, forward strand.
TTGGAGAGGGAAGGGATTTGGAGATGGCAGGAACTATACTGAGAGAAGGCAAAACAACAGCCCTAGGAGATAATCATATGATAAGTAGAATTTTGATGTCGGGAGAATTCAGGGAATTACTTATTGTCTTGGGAGAGCTTTTTATTCTTATAGTTCTCCAGCGTCTCTCGAAAATGCTTAAGGAATTAGTAGGTTACCTCAAAGACAAACAATCAAAGCAAATTGATACTTCTCTTGAGGTAACTCAATCTGTGGATAACAGGCTTAAAAGGATTGAGTTGAAAATCAGCAATGGGGGTTTCAATAATAAGAGAGAGGGAGAGTATTGAAATGAAAAGTAAACCTTTGATAGTCAGAAAAAGATTTTACAAATTCCTCTTTCTTGATTTAGATGGCACAATTCGTAAGCCTAAGTCATTGGGAAAATTCATTCAATCACCTTTTGACCAGGAGCCAATTCCTGGAGCTAAGGAA
>NZ_JAGHZN010000078.1:0-14624 GCF_017746735.1 Roseofilum sp. Guam
ACGTCAAGCGGAAAATGACGAGCGTTTTAATATTCTCCTTGAAGAAGTCCGTTACTTGATTCGACGCAATGATAATTAAGTGTTTTGCTTACGGGTTAACTTGTAATTGACATTGCTCAAAAACGTAATTAACGGCGTTGAATAATCGTTCTAAATCGTAAATAGTGTAAGCTTTGAGGTTCTTGGTGAATGCGCGATCGCTCAATTTCCCAAACTCCCACACTTTGCCATTGGAGACTATCCCAAAAATCGTTTGCTCTTGAATTCCATTAATTTTTTGGCAAGCCACCATTTCCGCGCCACATTGTCCCCAACCGGCAGTAAAATCATCTTTCTTGGCTTCTATGGCAACAAAAAAAGGTTGCTCAAAAACAATCTTGCCCAGAGGAGATTTATGTGCTAAGATGTAATCTGGTACTCCTGATAAATCTTCATCATAACTTAGGCTTTGATGACTCCACAGTAACCAGTTTTGTTTATAAGAAAACCAAACTTCAGTTAAAATTGGTGCAATTAAATTTTCGCAAATCGCAGCTTCTGAATTATCAACAATACCTTCTGTCAAAAGTGCTTCAAACCGTTGCTTGAAGTAATCGTTTAAGGTGAATTCAGAAGGTAAAATAAAATTGGTTTCTTGGTAATTTAACTCAAAAGCTTGAATAACCATTGCCAGGTTTTTATAACCAGTAAAAGGCATTGTATTTTCTCCTCTCAATTTTCCTATCGCACTGACCAATCCTCTAACGCCATTTCAATTACGCTATCGACAGACTTAAAGTCATCGTGAGTCAGAGGTCTAAGCTTCTGACGAGATTTCATCTGTTTGCGGTAATTGATATAGTAGTCTTCAAATGTGTCATAGATTTGCTCATCGTTAAACGGGTATCTTAGTTCGATATTTCGGAAATCACTCATCCACATATTAGGGTCAGTTAGCTTAGTTACATGATGAAAATCATCTGTCCAGATGTAAACTGCACCAAGTATTTTACCTCTTTGAGTAAAATTATATCGTTTCGGGATAATCCACATCGTTGGCAACCAAACCGCTAGAGATAATCTTGGTTCTTCATTCTTTGGGCGAAGATCATATCTAAAAAAAGCACAAGTTTTCTTTTCCATCATTTGTCCTTGCTTGTTAAACTTACCAAATATTAGATCCTTGGCATGAGATGAGTGATCTACTTCAGTCTCAAATTGAATGCTGGGATGATAATCCAGAATCTTCTGAATGATTTCCAGGATTCTATCCTTAATCTCTGGCTGTGTCAGTAAATAGGCTTGAAGAAAGGGTGGTAAAGAGTCAAATAGGGAGTCTTCAAGCACTTCAATGTCCTGTTTGCGATAGAGTTTTCCCTCTAAATCTCGTAAAATCAAACAATAACGGTTGTCTTTGGTGCGATCGATTTCATATTGTAACAGTAAGCTATTCGGCAGATGACGAGCGGCATACTCTTTAGCGGGAGTCGAAAAATCAGCAGCAATTGAAATTAAAGAAAACTCTTGTTTCCAGTCCACTGGTGCAAATTCTTGACCATCGGGAGGATGGCGCATTAATGCTTTTTTATAGCGCAGTAACTGATCGAGGCTGGCTTTGCCACCGCTATTTTTCAGTTCGATAATCGCTAACCGATTTTGTGCATCAACAGCTAAAATATCCGATCGATTTTTTTCGTTAATGAAATATTGTTTAGCCACCGGATTTAAATCCAGTAGCTGAGGTAGGTGCAGCCAGATAAACTCCTCAAGTAAAGCTTCAGATTTAAATAAGAATTTACCTTTATGAAATTTGATCATTTTTATCGGTAAGTATAACTCAAGGGGTAGGTTGGGCTTCATCAACTCAACCTACTCTGAACATTCCCTTTAACCAGACACCACAAAGTTAACCAAATTGCGCTTGGGAACGACAATGACTTTCTTCACTTCCTTACCCTCAATATAGCGTTGGGCGACTTCGGAATCGCGGGCATATTGTTCTAAAAGTGCCCGATCTTCCGTTGCAGGGACTTCAATTGTACCTCGTGTTTTACCCATAATTTGAATCACGAGGGTAATCTCATCGACGACTAAGGCGCTCTCATCTACAAGGGGCCAAGATTGACGGTGAATGGACTCTTGATAACCCAATGCTTGCCATAATTCTTCGGCTAAATGGGGGGCAAAAGGTGCGAGGAGGAGCAATAAGGTTTTAATGCCTTCTGCGTAAACGGGAGAGGATTTGCAAGAGGCATCATTGAGGGCGTTACTGAGTTTCATCATCTCAGAAACGGCGGTATTAAACTGATAATCCCCTTCTAAATCATCGGTGATTTCTTTAATCGCAGTATGGATGGCGCGACGGAGATCTTTTTCGGCTTTTGTGTTAGCAGCTTGTGGTTCAGAAGACGTTTCTGCAAACTCCATTACCAAGCGCCAAACCCGATTGAGAAAGCGAAATTGTCCTTCAACATCGGCATCATCCCATTCGAGGTCTTTTTCTGGGGGCGCTTTGAAGAGGATAAACATCCGTGCGGTATCTGCGCCGTATTTGCCTAAGACGGTTAAGGGAGCAATACCGTTATATTTGGATTTGGACATTTTCTCATAGGAAGTGACTAGAGAATCACCGGTATTCGGATCGGTTGGTTGGTTAATATCCTCAATTTCCTCGACTCGAACATACTTACCGGTATTCGGATTCTTGTAGGTTAGAGCTTGTACCATACCTTGGGTGAGCAAGCGTTGGAAGGGTTCGTCAAAATTGATTAAACCGCGATCGCGCAAAACCTTCGTCACAAATCGAGAATACAATAAGTGTAGAATCGCATGTTCAATCCCGCCCACATACTGATCCACCGGCATCCAATCATTCGTTTTCGCCGAATCAAACACCGCCTCGTTATTCTGAGCATCGGGATAGCGCAAGAAATACCACGACGAATCAATAAACGTATCCATCGTATCCGTTTCCCGTTTCGCGGGAGTGCCGCAAGTGGGACAATCTACATTGACCCAATCTTCTAACTGCGCCAATGGAGACGCACCTTTTCCTGAAAACGCCACATCCTCCGGCAACCGCACCGGGAGCTGCTCATCAGGAACCGGAACCGTCCCACAATTGGGACAATGAACAACAGGAATGGGAACCCCCCAATACCGTTGCCGAGAAATCAACCAATCCCGCAACCGATACTGCACCCTTGCTTTTCCGTATCCTTGACTTTGGGCATAATCAATCACTGCCTGCTTCCCTTGGGTGGAAGGAGCGCCGTTAAACATACCCGAATTCACCATATAGCCGGGTTCCGTATAAGCTTCGCTCAAGCTCTCCGGCACTTCCCCTTGAGTCGGGGAAATGACAACCTTAATCGGTAATTGCTGCTGCGTAGCAAACTGGAAATCGCGCACATCATGGGCAGGAACCCCCATCACTGCGCCAGTTCCATACTCATACAACACATAATCGGCAATCCAAATGGGAATCTCTTGGCCTGTAAACGGATTAATCGCCCGTCCTCCGGTGGGAATCCCCCGTTTTGGTTTATCTTCGGCTGTGCGTTCAATATCACTTTCCCCCTCAAGGGATTGGATAAACTCAGCCACCGCTTGCTGTCGCTCTGGGGTTGTCACTTTCGGGGTTAAGGGATGCTCTGGAGCCAACACCACATAGGTCACCCCATACACGGTATCGGGACGGGTGGTAAATACGGCCATTTTCTCATCGAGTCCCACAATGGGAAATTCGAGATACGCTCCCACGGATTTGCCAATCCAGTTGGCTTGCATGAGTTTCACGCGCTCCGGCCATCCGGTGAGCTTATCCAAATCTTGCAAGAGTTCTTCGGCGTAGTCGGTAATCTTCAAGAACCATTGTTTTAACAGTTTGCGCTCGACTTTGGCTCCAGAACGCCAGGAATAGCCCTCACTGTCTACCTGTTCGTTAGCGAGTACGGTTTGGTCTACCGGGTCCCAATTCACGGCTGCTTCTTTCTGGTAGGCTAAACCGGCTTGCAAGAATTGCAAGAAAATCCATTGCGTCCACCGGTAATAGTCGGGGGAACAGGTGGCGACTTCCCGACTCCAGTCGTAGGAGAGTCCCAAACGCCGAAGTTCAGCTTTCATCTGGCTGATATTCTCATACGTCCATTTTGCCGGATGAATGCCCCGTTCAATGGCCGCATTTTCGGCTGGCAAACCAAACGCATCCCATCCCATGGGGTGCAGCACCCGATAGCCGCGCATCCGATAGACCCGGGCAATGACATCGGTAATCGTGTAATTTCTGACGTGACCCATGTGCAGGTTTCCTGAAGGGTAGGGAAACATGGAAAGGGCGTAGAACTTGGGTTTGTCTGGTTCGGTTAGTGTGGTGTCTACTCCTTGTTCAGCCCAAGTTTGTTGCCATTTTTCCTCAATTTCAACTGGATTATAGCGAGATTCCACGAGTTAAACTCCTGCGGGGTCATTCATTCTACTTGACTATTTTGACACAATTTTAAATCGACTATCATTGGCTAAAACGAATTTTTCCGGCTGGCGATCGCAAATTAGGACAAAAATGCTGTAGTTATACTACAATTTGTACTTAGAATGCCTTTGCGTAAGTCAAGCGCACTCTGGCCCGCTACACCTTTAGAAACCTAGAAGTCAATGCTGATACTCAGAATTATCGAGCAAGGAGACAACCAGGGAGATAAACACCAGGTTGCAATTACCCTGGAAGGCACAGAGGCGAGCCTTCTGGCGGCGGCAGACTTTGAATTTAGAATTGAGGAGCAAGAGCTTGAGGACATTCGCTGGTATTTTGAAGACTTTTTGCAATATCCTCAAGAACCCGCACCCAAGATTGCCCGCAGGATAGAACGGCGGATGTACGAGGTTGGAACGGAACTGTTCGAGAAGGTATTTTATGCCAACGACGATACCCGCAACCTGTGGGAAGTTTTACGCCATAAAATCGGCAACGCTCGCATAGAAATCGCTTCTCCCAACGGTTCTGATGCGGCGACAATTCCGTGGGAACTCATGCGCGTTCCGTGCAGCAATACGCCTCTAGCGTTGAGTGCAAGCGCTTTTGTTCGTACCATTTTTCAGGGAGGACAGGACAGTCAAGCCCCTCGCTGCGGCAATAGCAAGATTAAGATTTTAATGGTTATCTGTCGCCCTCAAGGTAGCAAGGACGTGGCGTTCCGGTCGGTGGCAACTAAGTTGATTAAGGGGCTGACTGACGGCGGCAGCGAGGTTTTTCAATTAGACGTTTTGCGCCCGCCAACGTATGACGAGCTAGAGAAGGTTTTGCGAAGAGCCAGGGAGGATGGATTTCCCTATCGAATCGTTCATTTTGACGGACACGGTATTTATGAAGACCTCAGAGCAAAAAAAACGGGTAAGCCCCCTAAAAAAAAGCGGGGTTACCTGATATTTGAAAGCTTGGATTTCGAGTCGAGCGATCGGGAGGACTTAGTTCACGGGCAGTTGCTCGGTTCGTTGCTCGCGGAAACGGAGGTATCTTTGCTGGTTCTCAATGCTTGTCGTTCGGCTTATATTGAGGCACCTAGCAAACCGGGTCAAACTCTTGCAGATAACCGGAGTAGCGCGTTAGGTTCTCTAGCACAAGAGGTAATAAACGCTGGCGTGGCTGGCGTGGTGGCAATGCGCTACAACGTTTATGTTTTCACCGCTGCCGAGTTTGTGGCTAATTTGTACGAGGCTTTAGCTCTAGGTCAAACCCTGGGCGAAGCCGTTACAAAAGGACGCCAGCAGTTACGCGCCCAACCGGCGCGGGAAATTGCTTTAAGCCCGCTACCATTGCAAGACTGGATGGTGCCGATAGTTTACGAAGCGGCACCCGTAGCGTTTCCCAGTTCTGCCAGCACTCTCAAGCAACCCTTTAACCTTAGCTATAACGATACCCCGCTCGCAGGTGGAGGAGCTCGCTCGCATCTGCCCAAAGCTCTCGATGCGTTTTTCTTGGGCCGCGACGAAACCCTGCTGGCACTCGATCGTGCTTTCGATACGGGGCGCATTGCTCTGCTGCATTCTTATGCTGGAAGCGGCAAAACGAGTACCGCTGTTGAGTTTGGTCGCTGGTACGCGCAAACTGGGGGCGTGGAGGGACGGGTGCTGTTTTCCTCTTTCGATCGGTATTTGCCTTTGAGGCGAGTGCTGGATGAGATTGGCGTAGCATTTGAGGGCTGGTTAAAAACAAGGGGAGTTCGCTGGCTAACGCTAAGCGATAGCGAGCAGTATTCTTGGGCGCTTTTAGTATTGCGAGAAGTTCCCGTGCTGTGGATTTGGGATAACGTCGAGTCGGTAGCTGGGTTTCCTGCTGGCACGGAGTCGGCGTGGAGTTCCCAAGAGCGCGACGAACTGGCTAAATTTTTGCAGGAGGCAAGCCAGACGCGGGCTAAGTTCCTACTTACCTCTCGTCGCGACGAGAGAGGGTGGTTGGGGGAAGAGCCTATCAGGATTGCAATGCCGCCAATGCCCATGCAGGAACGGGTGCAACTGGCGGGGGCGATCGCCCAGAGGCTGGGACACCAATTGATGGAGGTAGAGGATTGGCGGCCTTTGCTGCAATTCAGCCAGGGAAATCCACTAACGATTGCGGTGATAATAGGCCAAGCATTGCACGACGGATTGAAAACCAAGCAGCAAGTCGAGAATTTTGTGGCTCGGTTAAGAACGGGCAAGGCCGCGATTGAGGATGACGAGAGGGAGGGGCGATCTAAGTCGTTGAGCGCGTCGTTGAGTTACGGCTTTGCCCGTGCCTTTACAGAGGAAGAACGCCAACAGCTAGCATTGCTGCATTTGTTCCAGGGCTTTGTAAATGTGGACGTGTTGTGTTGGATGGGCGACCCCGATGAGGACTGGTGCGTGCCTGCCACGCGCGGTTTAACCCGCGAAACCGGCATTGCCAAGCTCGACCGAGCTGCTGAGGTTGGCCTGCTTACTGCTTGCGGCAATGGATTCTACACTATCCACCCAGCCCTGCCGTGGTATTTTAAGCGCCTGTTCGACCGATACTACCCCGCGTTTCCTCCCGTTGAAGGAGAAGAGTCGGAAGCAACTTTGGCTATCCGCGCTTACGTTCAAGCAATTGGCGATATGGGGGACTATTTCTACCGCGAATACGACAAAGGCAAGCGCAATGTTGTCAATTTAATCGCTGCGGAGGAGGCTAACTTGCTCCACGCAAGGGAAATATCGCTTGCGTGGAGCTGGTGGAACGGAATTGTAAATCCAATGCAAGGTTTAAAGGCGCTTTACGAACATGCGGGACGCCATTCGGAATGGGCGCGGCTGGTAGATGAGATCGTACCGGAGTTCGTCGATGCAGACAGTGACGAACCCCTTCCAGGGCGGGAGGTTTTATGGATTCTCGTTACCGAATATCGCGTAAAGGTTGCCGCTGCAAGACATCAATGGGAAAAGGCCGAACGCTTGCAACGACTATCGGTTCGCGAAGCTCGCAAGCGTGCCGAACCATCTCTAGCCGTGCCTCCAGAATCGTTAGACGGCAACCAGAGAGATGCTATTAGAACCTTAGCGGTAGCGTTGAGTCAGTTGGGCGATATTCTGCGAGACCGAGGGTCGCCCGAGTGCCTTGTAGCTTACGAGGAAGATTACAACCTGTCGCTTCGCATAGGCGGTGCGGCCGTTACCGCCATCAATATTCGTAAAGCTTATATGACAGTTCCCGATCTGCGCGATTTAGCACGAGCGGAGACTAGCTATCTAGAAACTTTAACAGTCCCTGGCGAGAAAGACCCGCTAAAAATTGCCGGTGTTTTGGCACAGCAGGGGCAGATAGCTTACGAACGATGCAAAGAAGCAATCGCCACCGGGCAGTCGCAGGAAGACCAACTCCATCACCTCAATGACGCGCTAGCCTGCTACCAAAAGGCTCTCAATTTGTTGCCTTCGGGTGCGCTCCTTTACCTGGCGCTAGTGCATAACCAGCTTGGCAACATCTACAGCATAGCGGATGCTACTTATTCTTCTCTTGCCCTGGAACACTGGCAGAAGGCCATTCGTTACGAAGAAGACCAAGGAGATATTTACCAAGCCGCCCGAACTCGCTTCAATGTAGCCTTGCATCTGCTAAGTGATAATCGATATAGCGATGCTTTGCTTTTTGCTGAGGCCGCTCTTAGCAACTACGAAGGCTGTGGAGATAAGGCTTTAAACGACGTTCATAAGACAAGGCAATTAATTGTTTTAATAATTAATAAAGCACAAACGAGGTAAATAATATGAGTTTAAACTGGTTCGACGACTTACCCCCGATAGGTAAAATGCCCGTGACGCAAGCAGCAGCAAAATTGCGAGAGATGGGAGAGGAGGAGTTGGCTATGGCACTCTTAGCAGCGGAAAACCAGCAACCGGCTGCAAGCAGCACCTTTTCGGGATGGAGTCTGTTTGAAAAACCCTGGCAGCACGCCGCTCATACCTTTGGCTACATTGCTCCGGTGCCCGCCAATACTAAAGTTATTCCCATTAAGTCCGCCGGAAATATTAATCCCGATATATCGCTCAAAAATGCTTGTATTAAAATTACGCTGAACTGCTTGCGCGTAGCCTCCTATCCCGGGGGGGACACTCACCAAATATTGTTCGATTTTTACACTCAAAACCAATTACAAAATACCCAAGAACATTTGCACTTTAACAGCACCTATCGCGTGCGCGAAGGAGAAAGAGCGGCTATTATTAATTATCCTATCTTCGTTGGGTTGAATGTCGGTAATGACGGAATTCCTTTTAAGTGTTATACGGTCAATATCAAAAACGAAGAAGACGAGGCTGCTGTAAAGTTTTTGGAGTCCGACGTATTCAAGGCTGGACTTAAGCTATCGTCAACCGTACAGCCAGCGATCGCGCCTCTATCAGCGATGGCGGTTGGCCTGACTAAAGCAATTGCTCGTCGTCGAAAAAACGTTGCCGTGCAGGATTTTTACTTGGGATTAGATTTTGGCAGCAATCCTCTAGGAGCCCGTTTGGCTGAAGGGGTTTACGTCGCCGTGCAAATCCCAGAAAAAGAAAGGCGCGTGTGGGACTGGAGCGATTGGGTGTATGATGCCGAAACAAGTCAGGTCGTTAACGATTATGACTATACCGAGTTAATTCCCCACAATTATATTGCCTTTGGCATTAGCCGCTATGGAGGGTAAGCGCCCAACATCTTGCACTTTTGCGGGTGAATTGTGCGAAGTCATTAACCGAGTGGCGCGATCGCCTAAAATTGCTAGAGCTTTTCCCGAACTGTGCTGTACCTTTGGGGGACGTTCCATGGTTCCCGACATTGCCGTGTTTCGCTGGGAAAGAATCCCCCAAACAGATAGCGGAAAAATTGCTAATCGCTTTGAAATTCCCCCCGATTGGGCGATCGCAATTTTATCCCCTAACCAAAGTAGCTCTCAAGCCTTAGATAAATTATTGTATTGTTCCCAATCCGGCACAAGTTTGGGATGGTTAATTAATCCCGCAGAAGAAAGTATTTGGGCAATCGGAGAAAACCAACGCATTGAGGTGTTTACCACTGACGCACAACTGCCTGTTCTAGAAGGAATTGATCTAGAGTTAACCGTATCTGAAATTTTAAGTTGGTTAATTATGTGACAAACTCCCGACTCCAGTCGTAGGAGAGTCCTAAGCGCTGGAGTTCGGCCTTCATCTGGCCAATGTTCTCTGTGATCGTCTAGAAACAGGCGATCGCCTTTGCCTGCTGTTTGCCTATTGCCTCTTCCCTAGCGCTCTATATCCACTTCCTCAACAACCATCTGAGCCAACTGTGCAGCCGCTCCCGTCTCTCCGCGCACTCTTGCTAGGCGATCGCGCATTTTCTGTAATTGCTCGGGATGGTCTAAATACTCAATCACTTGCTGGGCTACTTCTTCCGCTTCTAAATGTCCCACCCATTCTGGAACAATCATCTCTTTTGCCCAAATATTGGGCCAAGCAAATAATTCCCCTCGCTGTTGTTTCCAGAACAGAATCACTTTATTGATTACCTTAGCAATACTCGAACCCACAGCCGGTAAATGGGCTAATATTCCCCAAATACCATCCCAACTCCGCATCGCATCGAGCTGTTGGGTGGGCAATAATACAATCATTGGCAGGCACAAAGACCCCAATTCTGCCGTATTTGCCCCGACTGTCGTTATACAAAATTGACATTGGGTGAGTATTTCATACGCGGGAAAGGAAGTCCACAAATCGATTTCTAAACCGCTAGGGGTTTTTAGGCGTGGTTGAGACCCGTTTTCAATTAACTCAGCTTCCCCTGTGGGCCAATAGTGCAGGGTCTGATTGAATTGAGGATCGCCAAATAGGGCTAAAGTTTCGATATCGAGGGTTGGGGCAACGGGAATGATAAATTGGGTTTGAGGGCGCTGTTGATGGATCAATTGGGCGATCGCCAATGACAACGGTAATCCCGGCCGTAATTTATCCGGTTTTGACCCCGGTAATACCGCAATCAACTCCCCATCAACCGGATTTTTGGATGTCGAAACCGACTGGGCTGAGTCTGCCATTAAATCCCCCACTACAGTGAATTTATGGGCTAAATTGGGTTGTACTTTGTCTAAAACTTGGCGATTCATCACCGCGAATCGGTCAATCCAAAGCTGCCATCGGGCTTCCCATTCTGCATATACCAGGGTTCGATAGCCCAACCGCTTGCCCAACATGAGAGTAAAAAATTGATCGCCTCCCAGAAACAACACCAAACCGCGATCGCTCCATTGCCAATTTTGGGCCGTTTTCCCCCACAATAAAAAGGGGATAAAATCTTCTGGCCCCTGAACTCGATTCACCTCTGGCAAGGAGGCTGCCATCTCGGTTTCGGAACCACTGGCATGGGGACAAGGGGACAACACCACAGAGAGGCGAACCCTTTCGTTGTTCGCGCCTAGAGCCTGGCGAATTTCTTTGACCACCGGACGTACCCAAGTGGTTAATTCTCCCGGCCCATTTGAGAGAATCAGAATATCGATCGTAGATTCAGACACAGATATGGACATAACCTCATTAATTGAAGCGATCCAAGCCGGCGATCGCGCTACAGTACAGACTTTAACTCAAACCTGGGATCAAACCGAATTACATGACCAAGGAAGCGTTGCTTTAATTACTGCTGCTGAACAGGGAGATACGGAGATTTTACACCTGTTAATTGAGGCCAACCTCAATGTCAATCAAGGAGATGAGGATGGATGGACCCCGTTAATGGAAGCGAGTGCTGGGGGTCATGTAGACCTGGTAAAACAATTACTCACTGCTGGTGCTAATGCCAATACTCCAAGTAATGAGGGTATCACCCCTTTGATGGCTGCCGCTGCTAAAGGCCACACTGAAGTTGTGACGCTCTTGGTTGAACAAGGTGCTGACTTAAAAGCTAAGGATAAGAATAGTTGGACCGCTCTGATTTGGGCTTCGGCGGAAAAGCAGACCGACATGGTTAACTTACTGCAAACCTTGCGCTCTAAGGGTGGGGAGTAGAATTGGGTCATGAAAAGGTAAAACCTAGTTTTGCCTTTTCTCTCTTGCCCATTCCCTAATTCCCACTAAACCCCAAATTGTCCCCAAATTTGTTGAGCAATGCGTTTGGTTAACGTCGGTTTCGAGGTAAATAGTTCTCGCAATGCCCAAGAACTTAACCGGGGAAGGAGACTTATCATCCGCCGAATTAACCACTCCCGGAAAAGGAAACCCAGCAATGTCCCAATGACTGCGGGTAAAACAACCCAAATCAGCACAGAGATCAGCAGTTGTTGGAGAACCCCAGGATCTTGAAGAACAACGAGCAGGTTTCTGATACTCAAGATAGCACTGGGCATCCAAATCGTGAGCATGGCGATCGCCCAGGCAATGCGATCGATCAATTGAGTCGTTCTCAATTGCAAGAAATTCAGCAGTTCATTGATCAACCAATTGTGACTTTGAACCACCCTCAAGCATTCTGGTCTATCCAATAATTCTCGGCCGACTTGGTTGATCAGATCTCCATCTGGAGATAACACAGTCCGTAATAGAAACTTGCCTTCTTTCGTGTTATTTCCTACATAAAAGGTTCTAAATGTCAAGGCCGATTGAATGGTTCCCTGAGATGTCGTATCAATAACCACCATCTCCCGAAGATCGACCAAGAGGCGAGCCAATTGACGAGGGGGGATGATCAGGCGATCGCCCCCCAACCTCACCCCCTCAATGTGTTGGAGCATCAACGGATTCAGATAAAACACAAATTCCCCATCTTCCGCTCGAATACAAGGTGCAATCAAGCTTCCTGGAGTTTGCGGCGGGTTGATCAGCGATCGAACCTGCTCTACCGTATTTCGGATAAACTTAAACACACTCTCCTTTGGAGTTTCATCTACCGATTAGGATTAACAAACGTGGCAGCCGGTAATCTAAACCGTCCATCCGTACTTTTTTCCAGAATATTTTGCACAATCTCGACCATAAACTCCAGCAAACCGCGCCATTGCCGTTCCCCAGAATTTACCCCTTCATTATGGATTTGGATCAACAATTCCTTCTGATCAAAATCGAGTAACTTCTCATGGTATCGATTAATAATATCCCCATCAAGTTGCATGACTGTTTGGGCATAGATAATATCTGTTGATTCAGACTTGAGATCTTGACTATCTAAAGCTGACTTCAGTTCTTGCAGTTTGCGCAAACCTCGCAAAAAACGACCATTCGAGAGCAAATTCTGTAGTTTGTCTTCATCACTTGGATCATCTGGGTTCGGCAGTCGCTCTTGAGGATCAAATAAATCATTCGTCGGATTACTGAGGACTTGTCGATACTCCATCAGCAATTTGCGACGCAACCCATGATAGCGATGGTAAAGTGCTGGAGGAATTTGACGCTGATAAAAATACTGTTCATCCCCTTCATTCTCTGGAATGTCATAGATATAACGATAGGCTTCCTGGGGCACAAATTTGCTCCCCGTAATTTGTGACACTATCATCGTATTGACTTCTAGGGCCGTCATATCGGTGAGAACTTCACCTAACCCGACAACAAAATCGCTAAACCGGCGTTGAAGACTAGACACTTGTCCCAACTGCCCATTCTGGGTAGGTGTTATTTCTGTTGAATCAGGCATGACCATTGTACTCCTATTGAATAAAGTTGTTGATTAACTCGGTTGGGTTTGATCTGAGCAGCAAAGAGAATCTTTAGTCTAAGATTTCTTTTCCTCAAAAGGATCTTCTAAGTCGGCAAAAGGATCGTCTCCCAAAGCATCAAAGAGTTCTGACTCTTCTTGTTGAGTTGATCCCTCTGATAAGTCTAGAGACTCAGCAAAAGGATCAGTAGCATCATCCTCCTCAGCAAACAAATCAGCTAAGGGGTCAACCTCATCATCCTCCTCCAGCATCAGTTCTTCTGTGATAGCTGGAGGGGTAATCTCCTCTTCCTTCTCCCAGTCTTCAGATAAAAGCGCCTCTAATCCATCAGAGTGATCCAAGATCGAATCTTGAACTGACTCACCAAAGGAATCTAACTCCTCTTGGGCAAATTCGTCAATCATTCCTTCTAACTCTGGTTCCACCTCTGTCGGTGCTGTATGACTCACTGGCGAATCCTCCCAGAGATCGCCCATATCTGCTCCAATTTCCTCTATTGCCTTCGCATCGCTCAGAGCTTGAGCGCTTGCCCGATCTTCAGCGATCGCATTACTCTGATCGCCTAGTGGAAAATCTAGCTCCTCTGTATCTCCAAACACATCTAACAAATCAGCATCCGTCTCTTCTGCTTCACCATACTCCTCAGTCATCTCTGAAGAAAAGTCGGGGAGATCTAAAGGAATTTGTACTTCTTCTTCCTCTGGCTCAAACACATCTAGTAATGCTTCTGTTTCTACAGAAGTTTCTTCAGAAGAACTCATATCATTCCAAATCGTCTCCGACATCGTATCCATTTCAAACGCACTTAAAATTTCTGCTTCTTCTTCCTCCGATGCTTCGGGAATTCCCAAAGGCTGTTGATCCGCACTCGAAAACGGATCTCCCTCTGCTTCTTCGATTTTTTCCCATAAAGATTCTTGGGATTCATCTAATAGCAACTCTTCTTCTGAACTCGAAAATGGATCATCCCCTACTCCTAAACCCTCTTCCAAAGATTCAGCCCATTGAGCTGGAGCAGTTTCTGTTTCTTCTTGCCATAAATCTTCAGTTGATAAATCCTCTTCAGAACTCGTGAACGTAGCAGACTCAGATTCCTCAATTTCTTCCCATAATTCCTCTGTTTCTGCCATAGGAAAGGGATCTTCTTCCATTTCCACCAGTCCTTCCGTTTCTAAAGATTCCTCTAATGCCGGAGGCATTGATCTTTCTTCTTCCCACAACTCCTCTTCTGAACTCGCAAATGGATCGTCTTCCATTCCTACCAGTTCTTCTTCTAAAGATTCCTCTAATGCAGAAGGCTCTGATGTTTCTTCTTCCCACAATTCTTCTGCCTCTGAACTAGCAAACGGCTCTTTTTCCATTTCCACTAATTCTTCTTCTAAAGATTCCTCTAATGCAGAAGTTTCTGACAGTTCTTCTGTTTCCCACAATTCTTCTGTCTCTGAACTGGCAAATGGATCTTCTTCCATTTCCACCAGTTCTTCTTCTAAA
>NZ_JAGHZN010000079.1:0-13958 GCF_017746735.1 Roseofilum sp. Guam
ATATGCTTTGATTGTCTCTTCATACCCATCAAATCTCTTCCTCAACCATTGTACCTCAATACAGCGCGAAGCGCTGTAAGCTCGTGCAGTATCGGCGATCGCGACAGTTTTTCCTAACAGAAACTCGAAAATTCAGTCAGATCAGTACATGTCTCTCTCCATAGGGGATACAGCGATCGCGATTTCCGAAAGTGACAGAAGAGGGATAAGCTAATGTTATGCTTATGTGATCGCGACCTTTCATTTCAGTTGACGTTTTGAGCAAAATACTATCAAAAAAGGTTGCTATAGCGATCTGGGAGCTGCTTTGTCACCCCTTGAGCTAGTCAAGTGTCTGTGAATGGGAAATCTCCAGCTATACGCTCCGCGTTAGCTGGATGAGCGTCAATTTCGTCCATACTTTTGACGAATGCGACCCACTTGCTCTTGAAATTGAGCGCCCTTCTCTGGATTCACCATGGCCACAAAATTGGCAAATCCTTGAATTGAAGCTAACACATTCCTAGAATGTCCCCAATGTTTACCTTCTAACCCCTGAGTTTCAATTTGGTGTAGGGTAGCGCGAAATTTCTTGAGGGTTTTGCGGTCTATATTTAACCCTTCGTTGACCACAATTCCCGTAACATCCAGTTGGCAAGATTTACGGCGCAAAATCCGCGTTTTCTCAGGATGGAGGGTAAAACTTTCGTAATCAATAAGTGATTCTGTGCGGCGCAAAATTCTACAGATATTTCTGAGGACATCACCAGAAGCCGAAAAGGTCAGATCGTCGGCATAGCGGGTATAGGTAAAGCCCAGTTCATCCGCCATCTGGGTTAAGCGTTTATCTAAACGACGACAAATGAGATTAGAAATAGCAGGACTCGCTGGAGATCCTTGGGGAAGATGCCGTTGATTGAGGGCAATATAATAAGTTTGGCCATCTAAGCTCACTTCTTCCACATCTGGGGCGGTACAGATTAGAGCCAAAATAGTTGCCACAGCTTCCGAATAGCCCAAGGAGCGAAATAAACCTTTCACCCGGCGATAGGAAATAGAGGGGAAAAAGTCTTTAAGGTCTAAATTAATCACCACTTCTGCTCCCACATGGTGGCTGGCATTCGTAATGATGGAGCGATCGCGGCAAAAGCCATGGGCCGCCTCATGAACCGGAATCTTCTCTAAAATCTGACTCAAAATCCAGTATTGCGCCCGTTTTAACCGGGGCATGGGCACAGAAATCAATCGTTCACCCCCCGTCTTTTTAGGCATTTTGAAGCGGATATAGTGGGATACAGTCGCCGTTTTCCGGTCAAAGGTCAAAAATCTTAGCTCGCCCAATGTAATCCCCATTTTTTGGGCAATATCGGCGGCTGTTGCCAGTTGAGGTAGTCCATGGCGATCGAGTTCTGAGGGGTTACTCTGCTGCTCTCCTAAACCCCCAGAAACCTCTTCCCCTAAATAAACAATCTCCTGTTGTTGACGCTCTTGCCAAACTTGTGCCCTTGCTTGTCTTTCCTCTTCCTGTCTTTGTTTCGTTTCTTCCCGCTTCCGGCGAGATTCCGCTAACCGTTGTTTTCGCAATTGCCGACGGATGGCTTGTTCATCTTGCAGTTGACGGTTTTTTTGTCGTAGCTCAGTCAGTTGCCGATACAGTTCTGAACGACGGCGAATTTCATCGGCTGGGTCTTGGGGAAGTTCTCCCTGTTCGGGCCAAAATCCATAGCGAATCATTTCTTCGAGGATGAAGGCTTCACGACCCATTTTGCGAATGCGATCGTAGAGTTCTTGGCGGGTACGGGGTTGATCGGACATGGTGATGAGCTAGAAGTGTTGAAAGTTAGCTTAATCTCGAAAAAAAGAGGATAAAATGTTGTAATCTATTCTCAAAGATATAAAAAATTGATTCAATGCTAGCCTCCTTTGCATCCCGAGTCAAACTCATCATCAAGTCGTTGTCTACTTATGGCTTGCATTTTTGAAGTCTCGACTCTTCTTTTAAATCGGGTTAAACGTCCTACTTGATATAACTTTGAAAAATGGCAGAGACTCATATCCAATTCCCTGAATCAATGATAAACTACCCTAACTAAATATCTTTTCACATTCATGCTTGATCGACCCTCTTGGATTTACATTGCTGCCCCATTATTTACAGAAGCAGAGCAAGAATTTAACGCTAAATTAGCCCAAAGATTAAAATCAGCAGGATATGCTGTCTTCTTACCTCAAGAAGAAGCCAAAGGCTTGACTGAAACTAAAGAGATATTTAAGCGGTGTTTATATGGACTGAATCATTCCCATCTAGTATTAGTAATTTTAGATGGTGCAGACGCAGATTCTGGGACTTGCTTTGAAGTTGGATTCGCCTACGCTAAGAAATTACCCATTGTAGGTTTACGGACAGATTTTAGAGGAACTGGAGATGACTGGGGACTTAATTTAATGCTACTTCAAAGTTGCAATCATTTACTCCTAGCTCAACGCAATTTACCCAGTAAAATACCCCCTAACATTACTGTGATTTTTCCAGGAGAAGATTATGTCCCTATTTTGCTCAAAATTATCGAATAATTCCGCTTAAGAAATCCGAGTTTAAATATCATAAGATTGTGCATCTAAATTCTCCAGTTGAAGATCGATTGAATCTTCTTCAAGTAAGAGGGAAGGATTTTGGATTAAAAACGGGAGTCCAGCACCTTTTAACCCCCGTTTAATTCGTTCAGGTGTTTCTAGAAATAGGAGAAAAATAGGTAAAATCTTGTCCGCACCTTCACTAATAATATGAGAAGAATTCAGAGGCATAACCCACTGATAATCTCCATCTAACCAAACTTGAGTTTGTCGCCATCGTCCCAAGAGATCGGAAAAATCTTCACCTGGCCGATGAATAAAGACAAAAATTTCCACCCCAGTCTTAATTTTCCACTCTGGATCGCACATTAAGAAACCCAGATCGCAGGGGAGCCGTGTTAATCCAATTGGAGGCTGATGAATCCCTTGAGAGATGATTTCTCTCGGTTTTAAATCCACAATAGGAAAAGGGATAGAAATTAAGCTCTCTTCTGGTCGTCGGAGACTCGGCAGAAATTCCACATAGGGGCGATACTGACGCAACAAGGAGATCGCCGACTTGAGATTACTGTATTCTGCTAATAGAGCTTCATAATGGGATTTTTTAATTGGCATCGTCTTATAATTATGTTGAGTATAATAAACAACAGGGAATTGACCCATCATGCAGATCGCCTTCCCCGTTATCATTCCAGACATTACAAGGTTTCAAACACCTTAAACATGGGTAGGTACATTGCCAGCAAAATCGAACCTACCATCCCCCCAATCACTACAATCATCACGGGTTCGAGCATACTGGTTAATCCTTTGACCGCTTGTTCGACTTCATCTTCATAGAAGTCAGCTACTTTCATCAGCATTTGGTCAATTTGTCCCGTTTCTTCCCCAATACTAATCATTTGAATAGCTAGGGCAGGAAATACTTTATAGCGGTCAAGAGCTGTACTAATCATCCCTCCCCCTTGAATTTCTTGGCGGGAAGCTTCCACTGCATCGGCAATAGTTTGATTTCCAGAAGTATCCCGAACAATTTCCAAAGAAGTGAGAATAGGAACGCCTGCACGGGATAGGGTTCCAAATGTGCGACAAAAGCGAGCCGTTGCCGTTTTTTTAATCAAATCCCCAAATAAAGGCACTTTCAGGAATTGCTTATCCATGATTTTTTTGCCTTGAGGGGTTTTGTACCAGTTATCGTACAACACCTTAGCAACAATTAAGATGACTAATAGGGTCACTGACTTTGCCGGAGAAGTTAGAAATGCACTAATGTGGAGCATCATCTGTGTAAATGCCGGTAATTCCACCCCAATATCGGCAAAGATATTGGCAAATGTAGGAATCAAAAATACCGTTAAGGCAACAAAAATAATCACAGCAAGAGTCCCTACCGTTGTTGGATAAGACATGGCTGATTTAATTTGGTTTTGCAACCGAGCCGAATCTTCCAATAACTTTGCTAGACGGTTGAGTACATCATCGAGTACCCCCCCAACTTCCCCGGCTGAAACCATGGCTACATAGAGGTCATCATAGCAATCCGGGTGTTTACCCATAGACTCAGATAAACTTGACCCCTCTTGCACTTCCGCTGAAATTTGTTTCAATGCCCTTTTGAGTTTAGGGTTTTCACATTGTTCGGTTAAAACGCCTAGACAGCGTACCATTCCCACGCCAGCATTAACCATCGCGGAAAACTGCCTGGAAAAGATAGCTTTATCTTTTACGGTGACACTAGCCGTCGCTGCAGCAAAGTTTTCGTTTAACTCATCCATGTCAAGGTTAGCAAAGTCAATGCCAAACAGTGGGGCTTTTTTGACTTCGCCTACCTCTAAACCTCGACTGAGCAATTCAGCACGCGCTGCACCAAGAGAGGCTGCTTTAACAGTTTCTCGCTTGGCATTTCCCATCGAGTCTCGAACATCAGCAACAAATTCAGGCATGGTTCATTATTCTTGAAATCATTGGGGTGGGCACATTGAGATTCAAAGCAAGATTAGAGTTTTTGTTTGGCCGGTTGAACCAAACGCATTAACTCATCGACTTTATTACATTTACCGATCGCATCTTCGTAGGAGACTTTCCCATCATTAACCAGTTTTGCCAAAGCCATCTCCATGGTTTGCATCCCCATTTTCCCACCCGTTTGAATCGCTGAGTAAATTTGAGTCGTTTTTCCTTCCCGAATCAAGTTGGCAATAGCCGGCGTATTCACCATAATCTCCTGAGCTGCACAGCGTCCACCACCAACTTTCTGCACCAAGTTTTGGGAACAAACCCCCACCATCGACCCCGACATTTGGGCCCGAATTTGGGGCTGTTGAATCGGAGGGAACACATCCAATAGCCGGTCAATCGTACCTGCCGCATTGTTAGTGTGCATAGTTCCAAAGACCAAGTGCCCCGTTTCTGCTGCCGATACAGCTAGACCAATGGTTTCCAAGTCCCGCATTTCTCCCACCAGAATGATATCTGGATCTTCCCGTAAAGCGGCTTTAAGGGCATTAGAGAAACTCTTCGTATCTTCTCCCCGTTGCCGTTGGTGAAACAAACTTTTAATGTTAGGAAAGACGTACTCAATCGGATCTTCTACCGTCAGAATATGTTCAGCACGGGTGCGATTAATCAAATCCAAAATCGCTGCCATAGTTGTTGTTTTACCCGATCCAGTTTGTCCCGTCACCAAAACCATACCCCGAGGTCGTTCTGACATTTCCCGCATGATTTCCGGAACACCCAACTTCTCAAAATTAGGAATTTTGGAGGCTAATGCCCGCAAGCACGCTGCATAACAGCCCCGTTCGCGATACACATTCACCCGGAACCGAGATAGTCCTTTAACCCCATAAGCACAGTCTAACTCCCAGGTTTGTTCTAGATCTTTACGCTGGTTATTGTTGAGCATTGAAAAGATCAGCCGCTGACAATCTGGGCCATCAAGCTGTTCTCCAAACTGAGGCTGGGGGGTTAATTTACCACTAATGCGAAAATAGATCGGCGCACCCGCTTGAATGTGCATATCCGATCCTCCTTGTTCAACCAAGGATTCCATCACGTCTTCAATCATATAACTCATCAGTTTTTTTCCTCAATTGTTGGTAAAATTCAACATCAAGCCAGAGTTCTCTGGCTAGAAAAGGGTAAGATTAATCACTAAAACGCGGGGTCATACAATAGGGGCAGTCCATCCATTCTTGTTGAAGTCCAGCTCCACAGACTCGACAGGTTAGCCCGGCTTTTCGTTTGGCCTTGAGTTCTGCCTCTAAACCACTATCGGTAAAGGTTACCCGCTCTACTTCTTCCAGAGTAGTCGATCCTTCACGCACCAGGTTTAAGCTGTAGGCTAACAGGGTAACCATGCCTTCTTCAACGGCTGCTTCTTTAATGCGTTCCGTGGGTGCGCCTTGGTTAATGAGGACTTGTAGATTTTCAGTTACCCGAAGGAGTTCATAAACCCCACAACGCCCTTTATAGCCCACACCGTTACATTTAGGACAAAGTTCTCCTTGTTCTTTTAAGGCAGCCCGTTCATCGGGAGCGATAGTGTTGGCCTTATAGAGGGTTAAATTTCCTTCTTTAGCTGCTGATAAACCAAAGCGAGAGAGTTCCTCTGGAGTTGGGGTATAGGGAATACGGCATTCACTACAGACTCGTCGCATGAGCCGTTGGGCAACGACCCCTAGGAGCGCCCCAGAAACCATGAAGGGTTCTACCCCCATTTCATCTAAGCGGGCGATCGCACCAGCCGCATCATTAGTATGCAATGTCGTCAATACCAAGTGTCCTGTGAGTGCCGCTTCAATTGCTGTCTTCGCCGTTTCCTTATCCCGCGTTTCCCCCACCAGAATCACATCCGGATCTTGCCGCAAGAACGCCCTCAGAATGGCGGAAAAGTCCATATTTTTTTCCCGAATTACCTGCACCTGGTTAATTCCTGGCAGGGCATATTCAATTGGGTCTTCAGCGGTTGAGATATTAATTCCAGGGTCGTTACGTTCAGCTAAAATCGAATACAAGGTGGTGGATTTACCTGACCCAGTGGGCCCCGTGACCAAAATCAATCCAAAGGGCCGAGAAGCCATATCTCGCACCATTTCTAGGGTTTCTGGACTGGTAATCAACTTATCCAAACCCAACTGCGTCGAGGAGTTATCCAAGATCCGCAGTACAATTTTTTCACCATAACGGGCTGGCAGGGTATTCACCCGAAAGTCTACCTTACGACCTTGGAAGATTCGCCGAATCCGACCATCTTGGGGTTTACGTCGTTCAGCAATATCAAGATCGGCAATAATTTTGAATCGGGATGTAATGGCTGGGACAATCTTCTTCGGAAAGGGAGGAAAGGGCTGTTGCAAGACCCCATCTTTACGAAAGCGAACCCGGAGGTCATTTTCTTGGGGTTCCACATGAATATCGGAAACTCCATCCGATAGAGCTTTCGCCAGAATCTGGTTAACCGCCTTAATCACTGGGGCACTTTCAGCATCTCCCAAAGCTTTATTTAAGTCGGCATCAGAGACTTCATCATCCTCTCCTTCTTCCAGATCGGTATCTCCAAATTGACTAATATCAATTTCTAACTGTTTAGAATCTACTTTTTTGGGATCGGGTGCTTTTTTAACTTGTTCGTCTAGATACTTGGAGATAATTGCTTGAAAATCTTCTGGGGTAATCACCATGCGATTCATGGTGAGTCCCTGGGGACGCAAGACTCGATTCAGGTCATCCTGAGCGGCTAAGTTATCTGGATCGACCAATGCCACTAATACAGCAGGTGGATTGGCATTATTTTTAGATAGGGGAACCAATTGGTAACGGCGACACAGATCCAACGGAATTAAGGTATCAATGAGTTCATTGACCTGATTCGTATCAATTTCATTAATTTCCGGATCGAGGGAATCAACACCGTATAGAATTTTAAGTTCAAAAAGCTGTTGCTTTTTGTACTGGCGAATTAGATCGGGGGAAAGTTGCTTACCGGTGAGTTGTTCTATTAAATCGGTCAGCGATCGCTTGTTTTTCCGGCTTTCCACCAGAGCCTTTTCCATATCATCTTTCTCAATAAAGCCAGACTGTACCAGTTTATTGCCAAAGGGAGAGAGATTATTCGCAACAGCAATTAAGGCTTTAGATTGCTGTCGGCGTGACGAGATGGGGGATTTGGTCATGGGGGGTGGAGATCTCCTCTAAATATGAATTAATTTAAGATAGCCTCATCAAGAAACTACGGATTTCTGAGGAATAGCATAGAGGGTGCTTGCAGCTAATCCTTCCATGCTACTATTATGCATGTTACCCAATGGTGAAAGGAAACGACCAGCTTGAGATCCGCTTCTGGAACAAAACTTAAGCCAAATATTTCTTCCATCGTCCCGTCAAACCGTCAAAAGACAGGATAAGCTAAAAAACTAGAGCTACGGCGATTGATGAAGATTCAGCATCTTTCCCGGAGTAATGATTGCATGATGTAGCGAGTCAGATTAGGTTAACCCCAATGATCGATGAGTCCAAGCCAGTAGAAACTTCTCAGAATCCCAACCCCGAAGACCTCTTGAATCAGGCAGAAAATCCAGCTAGTGTTTCTGCACAAGAGCCAGAAACCTCTAGTCCGGAAGTGGACAATGGAACAGAACCGGCCCAAGTTCAGGAAGATAGTGCTTCTGAAGGAATAGATCCATCTTCAGAACCCCCTTCAGAGACAACCGATCCAGCAGCCCATCAAGCGGATGTTGCACAAGCGGCCTTGCTAGCCGAAGTCTTAGCCAGTAAGGAATTGGAATTAGACAGTATAAAACAGAGTTACGAGGAAGTTAAAGCTCAATACCAACGTTTAGGAGCTGACTTTGATAACTTCCGCAAACGGACACAAAAAGAAAAGGGGGAATTAGAAGATCAGACCAAGTGTAAGACCCTACAAGAATTGCTACCAGTGGTTGATAACTTTGAGCGGGCGCGATCGCAAATTAAACCCCAAAATGATGGGGAAATGACAATTCACAAAAGTTATCAAAGTGTCTACAAACAATTAGTAGACTGTCTCAAACGCATTGGCGTTTCTCCCATGCGAGCAGAAGGGAAAGAATTTGACCCCAATCTCCATGAAGCGGTCATGAGAGAGGCAACCTCAGAATATGCTGAAGGCACGGTGACTGAAGAATTGATGCGAGGCTATCTTCTCAATGACCGAGTATTACGCCACGCCATGGTCAAGGTAGCCGCTGCACCAGAAGACGAACCGGCACTCCCAGTTGAGGACGCAACCGAACAAACAAACGAACCGGAAGCCGAAGAGAGTGAGAGCTAAAACCGTGATCTAAAATTAACGGTAATCGGTAAAGAAAGGGGAAATCACATCAACATCAAGTCCATATCCAACTTGATCGGTGATCCCTTTATACATAACCAATTATGCCGTTATTAACTTCAACATCTGGCAGCTTAATATGGGAAAAGTTATTGGGATTGATTTAGGCACAACCAATAGTTGTGTATCGGTATTAGAGGGAGGTCAACCCGTCGTGATCTCCAATGCAGAAGGTGGCAGAACTACCCCCAGTATGGTCGGCTTTGGCAAAGCTGGCGATCGCCTGATCGGTCAACTGGCCAAACGCCAAGCTGTCACCAACGCGGAAAACAGTATCTATAGCATCAAACGGTTTATCGGTAGGCGCTGGGACGACACGGAAATGGAACGCTCCCGTGTCCCCTACAAATGTATCCAAGGTCGCGATAGCACGGTCGATGTGCAAGTGCGAGGGCGTAACTATACCCCCCAAGAAATTTCCGCCATGATCCTACAAAAACTCAAACAGGACGCGGAAAACTACCTGGGAGAACCCGTTACCGAAGCCGTCATTACCGTTCCTGCCTACTTTACCGATGCTCAACGGCAAGCCACCAAAGACGCGGGGAATATCGCTGGTTTAGAAGTCCAACGCATTATCAATGAACCCACCGCTGCTGCCCTATCCTACGGTCTTGACAAACAAGACCAAGAACAACTCATTCTCGTCTTCGATCTCGGTGGCGGAACCTTCGATGTCTCCATTCTCCAACTCGGTGATGGCATCTTTGAAGTCGTCGCCACCTCTGGAAATAACCATTTAGGCGGCGACGACTTCGATAACTGCATCGTCACCTGGATGATCGAAGAATTCAAAGACCAAGAAGGGATCGATCTATCGGTAGATAAAATGGCCCTCCAACGGTTACGAGAAGCCGCTGAAAAAGCCAAAATCGAACTCTCAAATATGACGGCAACCTCCATCAACTTGCCCTTCATCACGGCTGATGAAACTGGCCCCAAACATCTAGAAATGGAGCTAACTCGCTCTAAATTTGAAGAGTTAGCCCAAGACATGATTCGGGGAACCTTAGAACCAGTAGAACAAGCCCTTAAAGATGGCAATAAAACCAAAGAAGATATCGATCGCATCATCTTAGTCGGCGGTTCCACTCGCATCCCCTCCGTTCAAGAAGCCCTTTCCCAATACTTTGGTGGCAAAAAACCAGACCGCTCCGTTAACCCTGATGAAGCCGTAGCTCTGGGTGCTGCCATCCAAGGAGGAGTCATGGGAGGAGAAATTAAAGACCTCCTGCTCCTGGATGTCACCCCCCTATCTCTGGGCATTGAAACCCTGGGTGAAGTATTCACCAAAATTATTGAACGCAATACCACCATTCCCACCAGTAAAACTCAAATTTTCTCGACCGCCACCGATGGTCAAACCTCAGTAGAAATCCACGTGCTACAAGGGGAACGAGCCATGGTCGCTGATAATAAAAGCCTGGGGAAATTCCAACTGACCGGTATTCCTCCCGCACCGCGAGGTGTACCTCAAATTGAAGTCTCCTTTGAAATTGATGCCAACGGTATCCTCAAAGTATCAGCAAGAGACAAAGGAACCGGACGAGAACAAAGTATCGAAATTACCAATACGGGTGGTTTAAGTCAGACCGAAATAGAAAAAATGCGCATGGAAGCGGAAGTCTATTCCGAATCTGACCGGGTGCGCCGCCAATTAGCCGAACTAAAAAACCAAGCTGAGGGTTTATTCCAGAGTTACTATTCCACCTTAGAACAAAATAGAGACGTAATTCCCGAAGATCTGCAAGTGGAAGCTCAAGGCCGGATTGAGCAACTGCGGGTGAGTTTAGAGGCTCCAGATAGCTCAGTGGAAGCAGTTAAAGAGCAAATGAATGCCCTACAACAAATTCTATTTACCATTGGTTCATCCGTATATGCAGGTTCAGGTGCTGTCGAGGACTTCACCCAAGGGGAAACGGTGATTGATTCGGCAGCAGAAACCATGCAAAGTTCGGTAGAATCGGAGCAAGAAGAAGACGATTTTAGCTTTGATGAGGAAGACGAAACCGTTTCGGCGGATTATGAAGAAATTGAGTAAAGCCTCAAATTTTTCCACCTCCTCCTTAAAATTCAGAGAAAACTAAGCTGTCTCCACCCCAAGAGACCGCTATAATACCGCTATAATAATGTGGAGTTCTATATGCCCACTTGTTGAGAGATCCCCGAAAGACAGAGCGCCCTATGGCCGACTACTATGAAATTCTCGGTGTTTCCCGCGAAGCAGACAAAGAAGAGATCAAGCGAGCCTACCGTAGGTTGGCGCGAAAATATCACCCGGATGTTAACAAAGAAGCCGGAGCTGAAGACAAGTTCAAAGAAATTAACCGAGCGTATGAAGTCCTCTCTGAGCCAGAGATCAAAGCTCGATATGACCGCTTTGGTGAAGCGGGAGTGAGTGGTGGAGCCGGAGGCCCTGGTTTTGGGGACTTTGGTGATATGGGTGGTTTTGCAGATATCTTTGAGAGCTTCTTCAGTGGCTTTGCTGGTGGTGGAGTGGGAACCCAAGGGGCAAGACGACGAGGCCCAGTCCGAGGTGATGATTTACGATTGGATTTGAAGTTGGACTTCAAAGAAGCCATTTTTGGTGGTGAGAAAGAGATTCGGATTAATCATTTAGAAACCTGTAAAACCTGTAATGGTTCGGGAGCTAAACCGGGAACGAAACCGGTGACTTGCCAAACCTGCGGCGGTTCGGGTCAAATCCGCCGAGCGACTCGCACGCCTTTCGGTAGCTTTACTCAGGTATCGGTTTGTCCGGCTTGTAATGGTCAAGGACAGGTGATCCAGGATAAGTGTAATGACTGTGGTGGTAGCGGGAATAAGCAGGTTACGAAGAAGTTGAAGATTAATGTTCCTGCTGGGGTGGATAATGGGACTCGACTGCGGGTATCTAATGAGGGAGATTCGGGACAGCAGGGTGGCCCTCCTGGTGATTTGTATGTTTATTTGTTTGTGAATGAGGATGCGGATTTCCGGCGGGATGGTATTAATGTGCTTTCGGAAATGAAGGTGAGTTATTTACAGGCGATCCTGGGTGCTCGCGTGCAGGTGACAACGGTTGATGGTACGGAAGAATTGACTATTCCCGCAGGAACACAACCGAATACAGTGTTGACGCTGGAGAATCGAGGAGTTCCTCGGTTGGGAAATCCCGTAAGCCGTGGAGATCATTTAATTACGGTGGTGGTGGACATTCCTAATCCTAAACAATTGAGTGCAGATGAGAAGGAGCATTTGAAGGAGTTGGAACGCTTAAGAGGCGATCGCCAAGATAAGGGAGGTGGGTTGTTTGGAGGGATTTTTAATAAATGAGTCTCCAGACTGATTTAGGTACTCCGGATGTTCAACTGGATTTACGGGGGACACCTTGTCCCCTCAACTTTGTCCGCACGAAGCTACAACTGGAAAAAATGGCTCCCGGTTCCCTATTGGAAGTGTGGTTAGATGCAGGGGAACCCATTGAGCAGGTTCCGGATAGCCTGAAAATGGCAGGTTATCCGATTGAAGGACTACAAGAGTCAACCCAGGATGAAGAGGAGCCGTTTTTTCGGCTGCAAGTTCGGCGATCAGATCCGGAAAATCTGCCTCCACAATGAATCAGGTTTGGGTGGGTACGGTGTTGGCAGTTCAAGCCAATTTTTATCAAGTTCAGCTTGATGAGGAAGGGTTAACCACTCCTTTGCTCTGTACTCGCCGATCGCGCCTGAAGAAGATTGGTCAACGGGTGATGGTGGGAGATCGCGTGGGGGTAGAAGATCCAGATTGGTCAGGTTTGCGGGGGGCGATCGCCCAAGTCTATCCCCGAACTACCGAGTTATCCCGGCCTCCTGTAGCCAATGCGGATCAACTGTTACTGGTTTTTTCTGTCGATCAACCCAGTCTCGACCCCTATCAACTCAGCCGGTTTCTCGTCAAAGGCGAATCAACATCATTGAGTTTGTGTCTCTGCTTAAACAAGAGTGACCTGGTTTCAACTGAGTGGAAAGAAGCATGGTGTCACCACTTAGGACAATGGGGTTATGTGCCTCTGTTCATTAGTGTGGTGAGTGGACAGGGGTTAGCAGAACTCGAGCAACAGCTAGCGCAACGAGTCACGATTGTTGCAGGCCCTTCTGGGGTGGGAAAATCGAGTTTAATTAATACTTTGATTCCCGATGCCCATTTGCGGGTAGGGAAAGTGTCTGGAAAGCTCCAAAAGGGACGACACACCACTCGTCATGTGGAGTTATTTAAGTTACCTAGTGGCGGACTTTTGGCGGATACCCCCGGATTTAATCAGCCGGATGTAGACTATCCTCCAGAAGCATTAGGAGACTATTTTCCAGAAGTGCGGGCGCTCATGAAGGTCGATCATTGCCAATTTAGTGACTGTTTGCATCGGGAAGAACCGGATTGTGCAATTCGAGGAGACTGGGAGCGCTACGAACATTATCTCATGTTTTTGCAAGAGGCGATCGCCCGTCAAGAACAGCGCGATCGCCAAGCCGATCCTGAATCTACCCTGAAGCGTAAAGGTCACAATACTTACGAGCCTAAACTGAATACCAAAAAATATCGCCGTCCCTCCCGCCGTACCCAACAACAACAGTTGGAAGAATGGTACAAAGATGCTGAAATTTGACACTCCCCGGTCTGAAGACGCGGGGATTCTTCATTCATCGAGATGCCGTAAGAGGGCAGGATTTCTCCAACTCACCAAGAGGGCTTCTCTCCTGAAGCGTAAATTCCTCTGTGCCCCAGAGTATTTTTAATCCACGTTGCAGAATTACTTTCGCCGCGTTAATGTCACGATCCTCCACATATTGGCAGTGTGGACAAATGTGAGTACGAGTTGATAGGGTCTTTTTGACAATTTCGCCACAATTGGAACATTCCTGAGAGGTATAGTGGGGAGGAACTGCAATCGTTACTCTTCCGTATTTACCCCCAAAATATTCTAACCACCGCCGAAACTGCGACCATCCTGCATCACTTATCGACTTGGCTAGTTTATGGTTTCTAACCAGGCCGGCGATATTCAAATCTTCATAGG
>NZ_JAGHZN010000080.1:0-13878 GCF_017746735.1 Roseofilum sp. Guam
ACTGCGCTTGAGAGTCGTTTCTTGACGAAGAGCATTGAGTGCCCAACGTCTGAGAAGAGCAAAGTTTTGAGGACTATGACCGGAACGAATCCGACAAGCCTCTTCATAAAAGGTAACATCCAAAGTCCAATGAACTTGATTTTCAATGCCCCAATGTTGGCGGATAACTTGGCCTAAAAACTGAGCATCGGCAGGCAAAGAAGAGAGGTAAAATTGGACTTCGTGAGTCGTGTTATGCCAGAGATGACGAGTTCTTTCCACCGCAACGATGGTTTGCCGTCCCATCCATTGTTCCGATTGATAGAGAGACTCAAACTCAGTTACTGGAATTGCCCAAACTTTTCTTTTTTCTCGGCGGTGGTGTCCGGCTTCCACTCGTTGGTCGTAGTCAATATATCCCGATTGACTGGGGTGGGCTTTGAGAGAATTAAACTTCTGTTCAACTTCCGTGTAAAGAGTAGGATGATTCTTTTTTAACGACAGAACATAATCAGCTTTTTTCTCTTGGAGCTTCCGGACCATTTCAGTCTGAGTTCCCATGGCATCAATGGTGACAATCGCTCCCGTAATATCTAATAACTCTAGGAGAGTGGGAATTGCCGTGATTTCATTCGATTTATCGTCAACCGGAATTTGCCCTAAAATTAGTTGTTTTTGACTGGCCCAAGCGGTCACTAAATTTAAGGTTTTGATTCCCTTCTGGCGATCATAAGAACCTCGCAAAATTTGGCCATCTATGGGAACCACTTCTCCGACCAAAGAACCAAGAAGAGGTTGAAGCCATTGCTGTAATGCTCGCTCCAATTCTGACGGATTAATTCTCTCAAATACTCGTCGAAAAGTATCATCAGACGGAATCCCATTAGGTAAGTCTAAGAACTCACTCAACCACCCCAATTTGCTCAGACCATAATTCTCAATATCTTCCCAGCCTTCCGCACCAGAAATAATGGCTAAAATGGAAATTACGATTATATCTTTTAACTTATGTTTTTGAGGCTGAGTCCAGATGGTGCAATTTTTACACTTTCTTCAAGTCTTTGCCTTCTATCTGTTGTTTTAATTCTTGTGCTGCTGTAAATTCTGGATGCAGTGCCAAGGCTTTATCGAGTACCTCTAATGCCCTATTCCACTGTTGCAGTTTGCAGTAACATTGGGCTTGATTATGATACATCCCTGGATCTTCACCGTAGAAGCAGAGGGAGTATTGGAGAAAGGAGATCGCCCGCTCGTAGGCTCCTATTTTATACAGCAACATGGCGCAATGGAAGGGTAAGTCTTCCGGTTCGCCAATAAAATAGTAGGTTTCCCAGATCTGGTGAATGGCACGGGTTAGCTCTTGGAGTAAGATCTCCGAGGCGCTTTCAACTTTTCGCATGAGAGTATCAAAGCAGCCGAAAAAGAGCTTACTGTCCCAATGACTGAAGCGCAAATAAGTCAGGATTTGCTCTAGAGTGAGGACATTAAAATGGGGTGCGATCGCCTTTTTGAGGATAAAAAAGTCATCGGGACTCGATTCTTCGATCGCCGTTTGATAGGCATGGGACGTTTCGAGAAAACACTCGATCTCTGGTGCAAATAGAAACGCACCAATCACAATACTGCGGGATTTATGATGGGGAAGCAGAGCCATACCCCCTTCGTATTCCGTATATCTGGCGATCGCCGGATAGTTCACCATCAACGAAAAGCAACCTTGATGAAAGGAGAGTTTCGGTCTGGGTCGTTTCTGCAACTCTTGTTCGCTACCGTAGCCTTTATCACCAGAGAGCAGAAGTAGGCGATCTCCCGTCAGTTTCCGCAAGTTCTCTATCCCCTTCAAACCCACAGAGGGAAATAAGAGCGTGGTATCCCCTAAATAAGTTTGGTAATCCTGTAAAATTTGGTTAAACACCGGATTCTCGTAATAGCGATCGGCATCAATTTCTGCATCTTCGTAAGTAATATCCAGATTTTCCAGTAAAGGAGTATCCTTCAGATCTCGATTCGCTTCAGGTGCAGTAACCGTTAGCAATGTTTCGTACAGTTTCCCCTCTCGGATGGAGAATAGATCTTGAGGAATGCTATCAAAGAAATAATTCGCAACAACAATCAGAGGATTTTTCAGCGTTTCTGAAGACAAAACCTCTCCAGAATGCCGTAGGCTAACTGTTACATCTCCTTCAATATCAAATCGGGCAAAATCGAGCAATCCTTTTTTGGTAAATGCCTGTAATGAAGGGTGAGTATCCCAGAACTCTAGGTTTGGCTCGGCTAAATCCGTCATAATATATTTGACTGGAATTGCGCGCAGTGCCGAGTTGAAATGGGACGTAAAAAATTGCTTCAGAAAGTGATAGGCAAATCGACCCGATCCAGACCCTAACTCTACAATATAGACCGGTTGACTAAAGTCAATTTGATCTTGGGGATGTTGCACGCAGTCACGCAGGAAACTCATGACCACTTTTCCATAAGCATTAGCGATAAAGGGGTTGCTCGTGACATAGTGGGGCACTTTTCCTGTATTCCATGCTTTCACCCCCTCTTGGTTAAAAAACTCGCGTTGAAACCGCCACAGCAAGGATTGAGAGAAGCGCTGATGAGTTTCTAAAATCCTAGATTTAGCACGGTTAGGTTGCATGAACTCATTCACGGTCAAAATAACTATTTTCTGCAACGAAAAGGCAAGGGTATATTAGTCTTAATTCAAAATACTAATGACCCTTACCCATACGATCCAATTTACAAAGTCCCCCTTCAATTACTCCAGATCGTTTTTATTAGGAGGCATGGGAGCAAATTGAGGTAGAGGAGGGGGAAGAGGAGCTTTATCATTACCATTATTCTCATTTCCAGGCAGAGGTGCCATAGGTGCAAATCCACCTCCTCCCATTACTGGAGCTTCTAACTGGTTCGGTTTCTTCTTCTCTGTTGGCTTGTATACTCGGAGAGTTTGATGCAGGTTACCATACCTTCCGGTGGCACCATGTTTCTCGTGAAACGATTGACCCTCTTCCGTACCATAAAGCTCAAATGTCCAACCCTCTTTTATGGAGTGTTCGTCTCCCTCAGATGCTGCCTCTAAAGTTAATCTATCATTACCATCTTGTGCCACAACTCCTCCCCAGTGATAAGGAAAGATGTGGCCCTTACCTAGATTTTTATGTTTGTGGTGTACGTCAAAATCTGTTGCTCTTTGCCCAGATATAATAACGTAGCCTTCTCCTACATCAGGGAGAGCATACTTACCGAGACCGTACTGCTTATTGAATTCGTCTTGATCATCTAGCCCGAAATAGGCATCATCAGCCGAGATGTTGTTTTTATTCCTCTTCTGCCATTTTTTCAGCCTCTTATTATAATCAGCCATCTCCTGTACGTTCGTTTCGTCCAAAGGTTTATCTGGGGGCATCAGACGCCTGACGAGCGTTTTAGCCTCTTCCTGATTCGGTGGATGTGTTTTGAACCATTCCGTAAGCAAATCAAAATTGATCTGGGTAAGCATATCGCTCGGCATCTCATTCTTGAATTTCTTTATCCTTGTGCCCAAGTCATATCGTATTTCTCTCTCTAGTTGAGATCCCATTACAGCACCAGAGGATTTGCGGCAATCTTTCCATAGGTCGAGTACAGGCTTGACTAGCTGCTGCCCATCAAGCTCTACATGACGTATTTCTTGTTGCTTAGGAATCGGAGCTTGAGGAATCGGAGCTTGAGGAAGAGGAGCTACATCTGAGCCATCTTGATTAAGAATCGGCGGAGCTTGAGGAAGAGGAGCTTGAGGAAGAGGAGCTACATCTGAGCCATCTTGATTAGGAATCGGAGCTGGAGCTGGAGCTGGAGCACGCCGTTGCCCTTGCCGTTGGCGTTGCTGTTGCTCTTTCATCTTGCGTTCTTCCTCGGGTGAAGGTACTGGGTTCCCCAAGTTCTGTTGCTGGGCGCGATAGTGTACGTTCTCCTTACTTTGAGCCTCTTCTCGTGGGTTCCATACGGGTTTTAGCTTGTAAAGATCGGGTAGCTCTTGATTGTAGGCTGTATTTAAATGATTTTGCTTAGAGAATACACTTCCTTGTTTGAGCATAACAAAAGATCCGCCAGCCTCTAGTTGTTCATTAGAAGATTCGATTATCTTTTCAGTAGCCCAAGCCTCTCTATCGTTGCTCCCCTTAACGACAATCGCCCCATTCTGACTTCCAAGATACCCCTGTAATGCTGTGAATGCAGTTCGTTTTGCACTATCGGGATCTACGTCATTTTTGGGTGCTGGTTCGAGTCCGTTAAGCCGGGATGTAAAATCAGCATAACGTTGCACAATTGGAGAGCTTGAGCTTCCGACACGAGTCTGGAGTTTCTCAGGCGACTGGGAACGTTTTGCTGGTTTGCGTTGAGCTGTTTGTGGCTTTGCTCCTCCTTGCTGCATAACATGGGTTAATTCATGGGCAATTAACTCCTGTCCTCCCTGACTGCCTGGGTTGTATGCTCCACTCTTAAAAAATACATCTTGCCCGGTGGTGAAGGCTTTGGCTTGAATGGTCTGATTTAACGTATTGGACTGAGTATCGGTATGGACTCTGACTCCACTAAAGTCTGCCCCCATCACGGGTTCTACCTGAGACCTGAAGTTAGGGGGTAAGGGTTGTCCTCCTCCTCTTGCTCTCTGAAGTTTCGATTCAAATGCGGGTGAAGCGGCTCCACTGACGATTCCTGAGCCGTCTCTTTGAATGCTGGGTCCGTTCCAGAAATTCACGACTTGCCGTTGCAGGCTCTGACGAGGGCGTTGAGTTTGGCCAATTGAACGCACGACTTGGCGAGCTACATTATCGGCTTGGTGTTCTTGGGAGTCTTGGGGGTCGCCAATTTCTAATTTGGCTTGTATGGCTAAAGGGGTCTTAGGTTGAGTGTCTTGGGTGGTTTCTTCTTGCCCTTGCTGCTGGTCTCGCTCAATCATTCGTTTTAAAATATTGCCGCTACGCGCTAGCGGCGAATCTTTGCTTATGGCCATATTCTGATCCTCGCCGTTCTGTGACATGGAGTTAGATTTGGCTTGCAGAGCGCCCTTTTTCTTCTGAGTTTGAGAGGGGGCCATTGAACGTTTTCTGAGGCGCATTTGTCCGCGTGCCATGATTAACTCCTTGCTCTTATGAGTGCGATCGCTTAGTTTTTGTTATGTTAGATATCCCTATTTCCTAATTATAAGAAAGTTTAAAACTTCTTTCAAGACTTGCGGCGATTCAACAATAAAGTGAGGGCAAAACCGGTTAAACCTCCCACAATTAACCAGACACATCCTAAACCGATTACGTCACCAAGAAATAGACGAAATTGAAGCCGGAGGAGACCTCCAAGTGCCCAACCACAGGCTAGGGCGATCGCCCAATCAATGGTACTGGCAATAATCCAACGCCAGGCTTGGGGAACTTCGTGGGAAAGGAGTATATATTGGCCCACACCCAGAACAAACCCCACTTTAGCTCCTTCCCAAAGACCATAGAGCAAGCGCACAGAAATATCTAGGGTTCTAGGGGCGATCCAACCCATTGCCCCTAAGTCACTCCAGCCCATAATTCCCCAACAGAGAGCACTGATGACCATCCACCAGCGAGCCTGTTTGAAGTGGGGTAGAACCACGATCAATTGCATCAGGCCAACGATCGCGCCGCCAATGAATCCTTCTGCGATTCCCAGATCTGGTCGTTCGCCAACTTCAATCAGCAACAGACTCAGTAGAAATCCGATGAAGGTATTGATTGTCCATTGAATTCCAAAACCCGATCCAATCATGGGGGAATTATAGCGCTTTGCGGTAGGGAATAGGGAACAGGAAATGGGGGAGATTACTCAGTTTTGGCAATAATCTCCTGGAGTCCTCGACGGCGAACTTGGGGAGATTCTGGGGCAATATATCCCCACAAACTTTCCCAATAAAAGAATGAAAAGCCATCCAAAGCGCGATCGCGAACTGCATTGACTTGTTGTTCTATTAAATTTAAGGGGATAGGTGTTCTCACTGTTCCAGTAGAAATACCGATCGCCACTGGAATCTTTTGCTGTAACTTCGGAATTACCGGATCGGGTAAATCTCGCAGAAAACTGTCCATCCCACTCCGATACACTTGGATCACCAACTCATCAATTAAACCCGCCTCGACCCAAGTTTGCCAATCTTGTAGATAATTGCGATACGCAAATGCGCGGGGATTAGGCGATAGGGACACAATACAATCGGGCTTAATTTCTTTAACCCGGTCATGAATCCGCTTAACCACGTCAGTCAGTTTATTGGCTCTCCAACGCATCCATGCCTCATTTTGATAATTTTCTGGCGGAATCTCTCCGTTATGTTCCTGTTGATAAAGCCACAGGGTAAAAGGATCGTATCCTAATTCCACCGGTAAACTAAAATGGTCATCAAGTTGAATACCATCCACATCATAACGGGTCACGACTTCTACAATCAGATCGATCAACAATTGCTGGACTTCTGGATGCAGAGGATTAAGCCAATCTAAACCATATTTACCATGGTAATTCAAAGCTTGCCCATCCCGACTTTGGGCTAACCAACTGGGATGGCGTTTCGCCAACAAAGAATTTTTGGGAGCCATAAACCCATACTCAAACCAGGGAATTACTCGCATTCCCTGCTCATGACCCAGAGTAATGATTTCTTCTAGGGTATCCTGACGAAAACGGATGGTATTGAGCAATACATCTTGCTGGCGACCAATCGTTTCTTTGGCCGTATCGCTGGGGTAAAACGTTACGCCTCGGTTCCAGGCCACCGGATAAATCGTGTTAAAATTGAGTTGGGATAGTTGGGCGATCGCCCGATCGATGCCCCAAGGACTATACAAAACGGCACTACTGACATTCGTTAACCAAACGCCTCGAATTTCATCGATCGCTTTTGGAGGGTTCGCCTGTATTGGTTTGACAGCTTGCAACCCCATAATCAAGACCGTGATGATTAGGGACAAGCTCACCCATTGCCATGGTCTTTTAAGTATTGCTCTCATTGTTGGAGTCTGTGCTGCATACCTCAGCCGTACTTTAACAAATTTCTACACTCGGCTCCCCTAAAATCAGGGCAATTAAAACACTAGCCGGATAGGGACAGATAAGCTTTTATAGTAGTGTACTCGAGTTCTTTCTGCGTCAGTCCTGTGAAACTCTACGCAATCTGGAGATTACTCAAAGAAACCTTTGTGCAATGGCGGCAAGACCGGGTTCCCATCCTGGCAGCAGCCCTAGCCTATTATATGGTGTTTTCTTTAGCTCCCACGCTGATTATTGCTGTCGCCGTAGCCAGCTTTGCGATCGGCAAAGAAGCCGCACAAGAACAACTGGCGATTCAACTGCAACAGTTTATTGGGTCAGAAGCCGCTCAATCTATTCAAACCTTGATTCGCGAACGCTATCAACCCCAGTCGGGTCTGATGGCGACTGTCGTGGCGATCGCTACTTTGTTTTTTGGCGCAACTACGGTCTTTGCTCAACTCAAAGTCGCCCTCAATATTATTTGGGGCGTTACCCCCAAACCTGAACGCGGCTTCTTGAATTTTCTCATGGCTAGAGTTCTATCCGTTTTAATGATCATCGCGATCGGGTTTCTCCTGCTCGTCTCCCTCGTCTTTAGTTCCGTTCTAGCTGGCGTGAGTGAATGGCTGGATCAATGGATGGATACCCCCGCTAATGTTTGGCGATCGACTGAACTTTTTGTTTCTTTTATTGTTGTTACTCTTCTGTTTGGAGCCATTTATAAAATCTTGCCCGATGCCAAAGTTTCTTGGGCCGATGTTTGGGTGGGTTCTACCCTAACCTCTATCCTCTTTACCTTAGGGAAATGGGGAATTAGTTTATACTTGGGACACAGTAGCGTCAAATCCTTTTATGGAGCTGCTGGCTCATTTGTGGTTTTACTATTATGGATCTTTTTTACTGCGCAAATCTTACTCATTGGTGCAGAATTTACTCAAGTTTGGGCGAACCGCTATGGCACAACGATTCGTCCTCGTCGTCATGCTATCCATACTGGTGAAGGATCTTGGAGTCATTCCAAAACGTTCCACTCACCGTCTGAACCCTTAGAGCAACAACGGAAAAAACGCAAGAGAATTGTTCAACTGAAAAAATTTATCCGTCGAGTTGAAAACTCTCTGCATCATCAGGACGATCAAGTATAATCTATTTCCATCATTCAACGTCTGCATCTATGAATACTCTAACCTCTTCTCTGGAATACAACCGCCTGCAAATGCTATCTTTTGTGGAGCATTTGGAAATCCAATATCCTCAGGCTTCTCCCTATAAGATAGCCAATGAATTGCGTCGCTATACCCGCAAATCTTATACAAGTTCTCTATTCCGTTGGGCAATTTTGTCAGATGTTGAATATATTGATAATCGCTTAGATACCACCATATCATTATGCGCTCAGAATACAGATCTTGCCCATTTTATTGCTTCTTTGTCCGATCAAATTCAACTTCCGGGTTTGGGCAGTTGGTTCAATTTTACGACCGCTTGGACCGCTAAACATAGTTCTTGGAGTGGCGATTTAGCCCAAGCCGTTCTTGATTTTCGCTCCAGAAAATTCCCAACCATTTATAAGGCTTTAGAAGCGGATGCATCTGAACTCGACCTAGTCGCTAATGTGGCTGCATTTCGCGTTGGATATATGGTTAATAAACGGACCGATCCGGGAATTCCTGGATTCCGTAAACCTCGCTATGGACTCAAGATTTCAGAAGCTATTTTAGCCTACGATCGCGGAGTTTACAGTGGTCAAGTGCGAGAGTTTATCATTGAAGGACTGAATGGTAAAATTGAGAAGAATAAAATTGTGAATCCGGGGGAAGTGGAAGCAAAAATCCGTAAATCGATTGTGGAATTTTTGGCGTTTATGCAGTTATATCAATTGGGAGTCAAAATTAAAAATCTGTCTAAGGTGAAGGAAAATTACCGCACGCTTTCTCATATGACTCACCACGATATTACACCAGAGCAAGAAGCTAGTGAAGATGATGTCCGCATAGCGACTCTTTATTTCTTCAATTATTTAGTTCAGCAAGGAAAGCTAGATCCGGTACAGATGTATTTTATGCACGATCTTTGGAATACTGGGATCTAGCCGCTATTTAAAATTTTTCTTTCACTTGTTGATAACGTTGTTTAAATTCCCGTTGTTGTTGATTGTGGTTGACAATGGGTAAGGGATAATTGCAAGCTTGACGGACTAAAGGGGTAATATTCCCCGTTACTAAATCTTTGGTTTGAACTGACTTTAGTTCCGGTAACCATTGGCGGATATACTGGGCTTCTGGATCGAACTTTTGTGCTTGAGTGGCAGGATTAAAAATTCGTAAGGGTTTGGCATCCATACCACTGGAGGCACTCCATTGCCATCCCCCGTTATTGGCGGCTAAATCTCCATCGATGAGATGCTGCATAAAATACTGTTCTCCCCATTGCCAATTAATGATTAAATCCTTGGTTAAAAAGCTGGCAACAATCATCCGACACCGGTTATGCATCCATCCAGTTGTGTTCAGTTGACGCATGGCGGCATCGACGATGGGATAGCCGGTTTTTCCTTCATACCAAGCTTGGAACTGTTGGGGGTTATTATCCCAAGGAAAGCATTTAAATGGCGATCGATACGGCCCATCAGCGAGTTCGGGAAAGTGGTAGAGTACATGCTGGTAAAATTCTCGCCAGGCTAGTTCTTGTTGCCAAGTTTGGATGTTTTTAAGGGTTCGATCGCTGGCAGCTTTGCCGATCGCCTCTTGAGTCGTTTGCCATATCCTGCGAATGCCGATCGCTCCCAATTTTAAGGCAGCACTGAGCTTCGATGTGCCGTCTATACTGGGAGTATTGCGTTGCTGCTCGTAGGTTTCCAGGGAGCGATCGGCAAATTCTTCCAATTGCCGTTGAGCCGCACGCTCTCCTGGTGTAATGAATAACTTCTCTGGCTCGGAATATCCCCAATCTTTCAAACTCGGAAAATCAATAACCTCCACCCGATCTAACGCTTTTTTCTGGGCTTGAGTTAACCCTTCTCCCGGTTGTAAATCGGAGACTGGATCGAGCTTTTTTTGTCCTTGCCAGTTCTTCCAAAATGGAGTATAAACCGTATAGGGATTTCCCGCTTGTGTGTGAATTGCTTCTGGAGCCACTAAAAGCTGATCCCAAACTGTTTTAACCTCAATTCCTCTTTCATTTAAGCCTTCAGTCACTCGGCGATCACGCAGTTGACTATAGGGTTCCACATCCCGATTCCAAACCACCGCGATCGCCCCTAAATCCCGAGCAACATCAGGAATCACCTGCTCCGGTTGACCTTGCAATAACAGAAATGGATGCTTAAGGTGTTGATAGTGCTGTTGTAACTCTTGTAAACAGCCTAAAAGATAATGTAGGCGGATTGGTGAAATATCATCCCTATGCAAAATCTGTGGATCGAAGCAAAAACAACCCACTAAAAGATTCGCTCTTGATTGGGCATAGCTTAACCCTAAATTATCCCTAACCCTTAAATCGCGTCGATGCCAAAATAGAACCAGATTCGACATAAAACTTTAATATTCTTGGGTTAGTATATCATGGTTTCAACCCTCTCTTCTTGGCATAAGTTCTAAGGTTTGCGCTACGGTAGAAGCGATCGACAAAACTGCACCTCTGAGCTATGACTTCTACAGAACGCTTTACCCCCTTACCCGATCGCACTCAAGGTCCTGCTGAGGATAACTCGATTTTGGAAGACTACTTCGATCTCCTCCCAGATCATACTCAACTGCCTTGTGAGGATGGCTCCTTCGTGAAAAATTTCCAAGAACTCCCCCAAAGCATCTTACTGACGGAATCCATTCGTCCAATTCTTGACCAACTTCATCCAGAACGTGATTATTGCATTGGTCAAGATAGTGGAATTTACTGGCACTTAACCCATCCTCCCGAAAAAGGAGCCGAATCTCCCGATTGGTTTTATGTAGCTAATGTACCTGCTACTCTAGATGGGCAAATGCGTCGCTCCTATGTTCTGTGGAAAGAATTGATTCACCCTCAAATTGCCTTAGAGTTCGTGTCCGGAAATGGTTCAGAAGAACGCGATCGGACTCCTCTTTTCGGTAAATTTTGGGTGTATGAACAAGTCATTAAGCCAGCCTATTATGGAATTTATGAAGTCACAAAGTCCAGTGTAGAAGTGTATCATTTAGTGAATGGAAGCTATCAATTACTCTCACCGAACTCACGCGGCCATTTTGTCATTCCGGAAATGGGTGTAGAATTGGGGATTTGGCAAGGGCGGTATCAAAATGTCGATCTACCCTGGTTGCGCTGGTGGGATAGAGAAGGAAATTTATTACCCACTGGAGAAGAGCAGGCACAGCAGGAACGCGAACGAGCGGAGGAAGCAGAGCGTCGAGCAACCCTTCTGGCGGCTAAACTCCAGGAATTAGGCATTGATCCCAATGACATTCAATAGACCTCTTGCATAAGTGGGCAGAATATGAATAGTGATGTAGTAATCCTCTATTCTTATGACTATTGTCTATTGCTATTCGTGCCTATTGCCTGATTTCTGCAAGAACCTAATCTATTAGGATTACTGCTAAATCGCCTGCAATCTACCGCAAACGTCAACCCCTATCTCATGAGGTCTGTAGTGTGAGGAGTGCCTTATTTATTTCCAGTCTATCTGTGAGTACCTTAGTGTTCCTGATGGCTCCGAGTTGGGCGAGTTCGCCCAGGACTCCTAATACATTGGAAATTGGATCTGACCCCATTTCCCCTGAGTTTGAATTTGTTCCTGAACCCCTAGAGGCGATCTCTGCTCCTGAATCGTTCTCTTGGCGTTTTTCCCCGATTGCTCCTCTAGACGATCCTACCTTGTGTGCTGCGATCTCTGCTCCTGAACAGATAGAGCTTTCTCCCCAATGTTCTCCCCTCTCGCAAAATACGGAGACTCCCCAAAGCACTCAACCCATTGAGGTAAAAGAAATTCGAGTAACGGGAAGCACGATTTTCACTCAGGAACAACTGAAGGAAATTGTTGCCAATTATGAGGGTAAGTCCCAAACCTTAGATCAACTTAGGAAGGCGGCCGATAAAATTACAGAACTCTACTTGAATGGGGGTTATATTAATAGTCGGGCAATTTTAGGCGATCAAGTGGTGGACAATGGCGTTATCGAAATTCAAGTTATTGAAGGCCGTTTAGAAGACATTGTTGTTGAAGGAGCAGGCCGTTTAAACCCAAATTATATTACCAGTCGGATTCGCAGAATGGCGGGAGTACCTTTAAATAGTGCTTCTTTGGAAAATCAATTAAGACTGCTCAAAACCGATCCTCTGTTTGAAAGTGTAGAAGCAAGTTTGCAACCTGGATCGGGTATTGGTCAGAGCAAATTGACGGTGCGGGTGAGCTTAAAAAAACCGCTAACCGTTAATTTATTTACAGATAACTATTCACCTGCAAGTGTGGGATCGGAGCGGATCGGGTTTCGAGTCGGATATCAAAATTTGAGTGGTTTAGGCGATCGCGCCACCATTGGTTATAACCGTACCACGAACAACGCCAAGACCAGTCGCTATGAGTTTGCCTACCGTATCCCCATCAATGCCATGGATGGATCGTTGAGTATTCAATTTCTACCCGATAATAATGAAATTAGTAATATTCAACTGCAAAATTTGGGAATTCGCGGCGAAACCCAACGCTATGAATTTGACTATCGCCAGCCGCTCATCCGCTCTCCCCGTCAAGAGTTCACCCTCTCTCTCGGATTGTCCCACCATCGCGGTCAAACGTTTTTAGGAAATGTTCCGTTTCGCTTCGGATCGGGGCCAGACAATCGCGGAAGAACCCGCAGTAGTGCCATTCGCTTTGGTCAGGAATACTTGCGTCGGGATGCGAACGGAATTTTGGGGGTGCGATCGCAATTTTATCTGGGAATTGATGCCTTTGGCGCAACCCTGAATCCCGGCTCAACTCCCGATAGCCGTTTTTTTAGTTGGCTCCTAAGTTTACAGCGCTTGCAACGGTTAGGAGACCATCATTTACTCACCATTCGAGGAGACCTACAACTGGCCACAACTAGCTTACTTCCTTCACGGCAATATGTGATTGGTGGCGGTCAATCTGTTCGAGGGTACCGACAAAATGCCCGTTCTGGAGATAATGGGTTTTTAATCTCCATCGAAGACCGGATTACCATACAACGAGATACCAAAGGTCAACCCACTCTAATGGTTGCTCCTTTTGTCGATCTTGGTCAAGTTTGGAATAGCCAAGGCAATCCTAATGTTTTAGCCTCTAAGAACTTTTTAATGGGTGTGGGAGTAGGATTACTCTGGGAAGTAGCTCCTGGATGGAATATCCGCTTAGATTATGGCTATCCCATTATCGATCTACCTGACAGAGGAAATAATGCCCAGGATGATGGGTTTTATTTTAGTGTTAATGTGGAACTTTAAATTAGAGACCTTTTAGCCAGTTCACTAAATCTTCGAGACCCTTGAAGTCTAAAATTTCTTCTCCTAGATCTTCTAAGTTTTCAATCGATAAGCTTTCAATTTGGCGGCTGATCTCGTCTGGAATTTCTCCAAAACGTTTTTTCAGTAAACGCATAATTAATCGTTTTCCTCCTTTTTCTTCTGCATAAGTGATTCTTCCTCTTTCATCTTGCAGCATCATCCCTCGCCGATCTACTATTTCAAATTCTTCGGGGGTCATATTCGCTTGACTGGCTAGATTTAATGCCAATTCTATCTCCGATACTTCCCCTAGATTTTCGGGGATTTCTTCCAATAATGCCGCTTCTTTGAGGAAATAAATCCATTTATCTGTTAAGGTCTGTAACTCCGACAAACTTTTATTAAATTTGGGAATCTCTA
>NZ_JAGHZN010000081.1:0-13545 GCF_017746735.1 Roseofilum sp. Guam
ACAGCGATCGAGCCAGTTCCAGGATACACTCGCAGCAGAAGATATGGAAGGTGGAGACTTAGAATATGTCGAGTGGATGGGAGAATATCAGTTTTTTTTAGAACTAGAGCAAAAAATTAAGAGTCTCAAGAGTTTAGAATATGTTAATGAATAAAAAGGCGATCGCCCCTCGTTGGAGGTTGGTGCGGGAAAAGCGATCGCGTATTCCCTGAAACCGGATATTTTTTTAAAGCATCCGAGAACTAGCAGGGCACTGAATTTCACCCCTGGAAAAAGTCGGC
This sequence comes from Roseofilum sp. Guam, assembly GCF_017746735.1. Lineage (NCBI taxonomy): Bacteria > Bacillati > Cyanobacteriota > Cyanophyceae > Desertifilales > Desertifilaceae > Roseofilum > Roseofilum sp. Guam. Next base: position 282 of record NZ_JAGHZN010000081.1, read on the forward strand.
ATAGCTGGGGGGAACATGGAAAATTCTATAATGAATCTATGTTTCTTCAGAGCTAGGCAATGATCTCAGGGTAGGATTGGCGTAAAGACTAATTTCTGCAACTGTTTTAGATTCAACTTGCTCTTGATTGATTTGATTCTCTATTTCGCTAGTTAACCAGTTTAGAAAAGCATCTTTGCACTCTTTTTTGATTCTCAGTTTTTTGGGTTTTGGTGGATTTTGTTGTGAAGGGTTTGCCGATGGTGAATTAGATGGATTTTGCATCTTGTTAGAGCCAAGCAGATTTCCTAAGCCCATAAAATTCGCTGCTTCTTTTTCCTGGTAATCTTCAAGCCAGTTAAATGGGGAACATTCCATTTTGGTTAACAGTAGCTTATAAAATAACGGTTTTTTATTGGTGTCTGAGTCATCATTCCGATCTATATTGAATAGTTTGTTGGCATGAATAATGTAGGTCTTATCGTCTATTTTTTCTATCTGATTTAGCAATTCGCTTAAAAAATCAGAGCCTTTAATATCACTGTTTAGCTTAATGATTTGAGTGCTATTCGATAGTTGACTTACTTCAGTTTCAAAAGGCACTGATTCTTGGTTGATTGTTCTTCTGATAGTTGCCCCAAGTCTTTTTAGGTTCATAATTAATCCTGACACAATAATCGTAAATACTTTGGACAAGGAAAAACTATCACCGATACTTCCTAAGACTAATGATGAACCATCTACAAAAGTGGCGATCGCTAAAGCAGCGATCGCATTTTGGTCTCCATCATTTAACCGTTTTAGCGGCAGCAAAAGTGCTTCAGGGTTTTCATAGTCGGAAAACTGTGGTTTTGATGCATCGCTTTTGTAATCTGCGGGAATTGAACTCCAAGTACTTAGGTCTAGAGCGTGAAGGTCTTTGGCAGTCTTTTCTTCAATATCTTCCGGGGACAGTGTAAAGGCTGTTTGAACATTCTTATCCTCAATGATGACTTTAATTTCGTTGAGTTCGTTTTCAATCCTCTCTTTCTCCTCATTAAGCTTCTTGGCTTCAGGACCAATGCCTGCTGTTCCACTTCTTAAGCCTTTGACTTCATCATCCAGGCGTTTTTTTTCCGTTGCCAAATCTTCTTGTAATTGATCGTATTTAGCTTTCAAAGGAGTATATACTTGATCTTTCAAACTTTCATGTGCCTCAATCTTTTTAGGAGAATTGTCCGTTAACTCTCCGCCAAGTAATCCATCATAAAAACAGAAAAAACTGGTATAAATGCTCACCAAAGTTAAGACTAGAATCATCGACCATCTTCTGACAGTGGATTGACTTTTAGCTCTCGCAATTAAAAGCAGAATCAAAGCTAACTGGACTGCACTACCTAGCACCAAAGGAATTAATTTAAATGAAAGGGAAGTTCCTACCAGAGTAATTGGGGCGGTTTTGGGAAATATAATATGTGCGCCTTGGACGGTTGTTGACCAACTAATTCCTTGAAATACACAGAGGATACTTGTAATTGGATCGTTAGTTACCAGCTTAAACGTTGTGCTAATTTTAGCTCCTAATTTAGCAATCTTGTTAGTTGTATTAGGCGAGTTTTGGTTGTGAGTATCCATGACACTTTTATTTGAATTCAATAGTTGTATGGATTTCTTGACAAAATTGCCCAACTAAACTATATAACAATATGCATCGCAACATATTTTTGACAATTATTAAGTTTTAGCCAGTCTTAGTCTCGGCAACCTTTACCCGGAGGATTTTGCCCGCCCAAAATCTAGTCTAGACAAAATATTCCCGATCTGTCATTTAGTCAAAACTAGGAACTACGCTAGAATATGACTAGGAAAAATTTTCAACGGGAACTTTGATTATGGCTTCTACGGACGATCGCTTTGCCCAAGCCTCGCAGGAATGGGACTTGGAAACTCTCTATGCAGACTTAGCCTCAGCCAAGGGCAAACGGCTCACCCCCACTGAAAAGCTGCACTTGCGGGGTTTGCTTTGCGGTCACAGTCCGGCGGAAATTGCTAATAAGTTGGGTAAAATTCCTAAAGGTGTGGAAGCGGATTTATGTAACACTTTGTATCGCTATGTGAAAAGTTTGGTCGGTAGAGAAAATGGCAAGGTAGATAATTGGCGCAATATTTGTGAATGGCTGCATGAAGCGGGATATAAAACTCAATGTTTAGCGCCTCTGTATCAAATCAATGATTGCTTATCTTTGGATTTGGTGGTGAAGAAAGCCAATATAAAAATAGAGCAAAATCAACTCCTGATTGACATTAATATTAGACTAGCAGCTCCGTTATCTTCAGAGAATGCAGAGGAAGTGTTAGAAATGTGCGATCGCCCCCCGGAAAACGATTTAAACTAAGCCAACTGGGAGTTACAACCGCTTCAAAATAGCGATCGCTCTTCGGTTAACCTACCAATGGGGGCAGGTTTGTGCTTTTCATCGATCGTGAAGATGAAACGCTGGGCGATCGCAAACCATTCTGAAGCCTGTAAAAAATCTGCGGTTGTGGGCATGGCAATGTTATCTTAAGTTACGTTTAGCCAAGATTTATAATACAGTGCATTCCGCTATCGCGGACATGAATGCGCTGGGGAATAGGGAAAGGGCTGTAGGGGCTTGCATATTTTTCGCCCCTACTCAGGAGTGTTTTTCTGAACGGGAGATCGAGCGTGTTGGAGTGGTTAAGTGCAATTCCCCTAGCCTTGTGGTTAGACCAAGTGGGATTAGAGGATGTTTTGCAGATCCCAGTTACCTGGCAACAAAATACGTCTCGCTGGGTTCTGCATTCGGATCAAAGGGTTAATCTAACAGACCAGATCGACCCCTATCTGAACAGTTGGAGTGAAAAAAGCCTCGGTCAAAGCTATCAGGGCCTATGGCTACAATCAGGAGAACAGGTTTTATTTGAGCATCAAGGGACCACTCTTTTCTCTGGCGCTTCTTTAACTAAGGTGGCAACCACGTTAGCGGCTCTCAAGAAGTGGGGCCCCTATCATCAGTTTACGACTCAAGTGGCGATCACGGGTGAAATCAAAGATGGCGTTGTCGAAGGGGATTTAGTGATCATCGGTGGTTCAGATCCACTGTTGGTTTGGCAAGAGGCGATCGCGATCGGTCAACAGCTTCATAAATTAGGAATTACCGAAGTAACAGGAGATTTAATCATTACTGGCCCCCTGTGGATGAATTATGAAACCGATCCAGCAACGGTGGGGGCACTCTTCTATCGCAGCATGAATGCTCATCTCTGGAGTAGCTATGTAGAAAATCAGTATCGCAGTTTACCCCATGATTTACCGCGTCCCCAAGTGGCGATCGCCGGTTCCATTCGCTCCCAGGAGCTACCCCCAGCTAACTTAACTCCGGTGTTGCGTCATCAGTCCCTCGCCCTCCTGGACATCCTCAAACGACTGAATGTTCATAGTCACAATTTCTTGGCCGAAACTCTAGCCGAATCCCTAGGAGGAGACGATCGAATTGAAGAGATGGCGGCTGGTTTTGCCGGTATTCCCTCGGATGAAATTTACCTGATCAATGGATCGGGATTGGGAGTTGATAACCGCATGTCTCCCCGTGCTTCCGTCTTATTACTGATGGCAATACAGCGTTATTTACAGTTGTATCACCTCAGTATTGCCCATGTTTTTCCGGTGGTCGGTTATGACGGGGGAACCATTAGCGATCGCCAGCCTCCCCAGTATAGTATCGTTAAAACCGGTACATTATCAACCGTCAGTGCTTTAGTCGGAGTCATTTTTACCCGCGATCGGGGTTTAGTTTGGTTTAGTATTATGAATCAAGGCTGGGATATTGAAGGCTTTCGCGTGCAACAGGATGAATTATTGCGCCAATTAGCTCAAAATTGGGGAGGTGTTAACGCTCCTCCAGAAACCCTACACCCTAAAACCCAGCTTGCTTCATCTCTACGGACTCTTGGGGATTTCTCCCGTCATCAAATCCTTTGGTAAAATAGCAGTCAATCTGCTATTACCGATTACCCATTACCAGCGCGTAGCACTATAATTCTATGGGACGCAAAGCTAAACTCAAACATCAACGCCATCAACCCCAGACCCCAAAACCTCAGCCGGAGTCTGTCCCTTTAGACACGACCGATTTTGTCCAAGACCTGCAACAACAAGGCTATCAATTCAAAGAGAGTGTAACTGCACCAGAGATTCCCCAGGATCAGATTAAACCGCAGTTATGAAAAATTGAGAGATTGTCTTGCCTTGAACTTATGTCTAAAATGATTGACCACGATCGTTTATTTAAAGAATTGCTCTCAACGTTTTTTGTTGAATTCCTTGAATTGTTCTTCCCTCAAGTCATCGATTATATAGACACTCAATCCATTATTTTACTGGATAAGGAAGTATTTACTGATGTCACCGAAGGAGAGAAACACGAAAGCGATTTAATTGCACAAGTCAAATTTCGTGGGAAACCGTCTTATTTTTTAATTCATGTAGAAGCACAAGCCAGTTCACAAAAAGACTTTGAGCGACGAATGTTTGTCTATTTTTCTCGCTTACATGAAAAATTTGCTCTACCCGTTTATCCCATTGTCATCTTCTCCTATGAAACCCCTTTCAAGGAAGCCAAAAATAAATATCAAATCACCTTTCCTGATTTGAAGGTTTTAGAATTTAAGTATCAGGTTGTGCAACTCAATCGTCTCAATTGGCGAGACTTCCTCAATCAGCCCAACCCCATCGCTTCTGCTTTGATGGCTAAAATGAGAATTGACCCCCAAGATAGACCCAAAGTCAAGGCCCAATGTTTACGATTATTAACCACTTTGAAGCTAGATCCAGCCCGGATGCAGCTAATCTCAGGATTTGTGGACACTTATCTCAAGCTGAATACTTCAGAAGAGATGAAATTTGAACAGGAAATTAGCACATTTACTCAACCCGAACAGGAGGCAGGTATGGAAATTATCACCAGTTGGATGGAAAAAGGGATCGATCAGGGATTGATGCGAGAGAAAGAATTAATTATCCGTCTGATTAAGCGTAAATTAGGCGAGATTGATTCTGAACTGGAAACGGAAATTAAAGCCTTAGAAATTGATCGAGTAGAAGCGTTGGGAGAAGCCTTACTCGACTTTAATTGTGTTGACGATTTAATCGCCTGGTTCAACCAAATGTAGGAATAATCGGTTTCCCAGCACCGATTACCTAGCACGTTTGATGTCGGCGAAGCCGAAAGCGCTTTAAGGATGAGTGAGAGGATTGCCGACAACGTTGGACTGCGGTGAAATTGGAGTTTTAGCGGTTCCAGTATAGAGTTGGGTCTCTTGATCTAAAACCGAAATTACGTTTTGATAACAGAGTTCACATTGGGCTAAAGAATCACCGATATTGGTTAATCCCAGTTTGCCAAATTCAGACAAGGTTCCCATTAAATGAAATACGGTTCCGGTTTCAGTTCCCGTGTCAAAATGAAGATTATGATGGGCGATAATATCTATTAAATCGTGGGGCAATAATCCTTGATAACGTTTGTTTTTCAAATTGTCGGTCGCTAGATAGTATTTCGGCCGCCCTTTTTGGCTATAAAATAAGCCATCCTCAGAATTATAAAAGCCTCCGGTCAAATATTGTAAAGTCATAAATGGATGGGTTGTGCCTCCACAGCGCAGATTGATTTCAATGGCGAATACATCCCAATCGGAGGAAGCCTTATCTCCAGAAGGAACGACAATAAAATCAACGGCAAAACGCTCTAAAGCTCCTTTTTCGGCTAAGTTTTGGCCAATTAAGCGGCCAAATTTCTGGATTTTAAGGCGATAGGCCTCGTCGGCGGGAAATTGACACCCTAGATAAATTTGACCATCGGGGCCGCCTAAAATTTGGTCATGGGTGGAGAGGATTTCTACGGTTCCTAGGGGGGTGATTTGGGCTTGGACACTTGGCGATCGCTTTTTGTCTCCTTCAATAAAGGCTTCGACAATAGCGCCTAATTCGGGAATACGGGAGCTAAAGCTGGGCCAGTTTTCTCCAGGGCCTTGAAATCTGAGATCCTGAAACTGGTTTTTAATGGCGCGGACGCGATCGCCATGGGAAGCTTTTCCCGGTTGATAATCAGCAATGGGGTTTAAATGGAGTAAGGCATTGCCTTCACCAGAAAAGCCTTCATTGAGCTTAATAACCATGCGCTTTAGATGGGGTTGTCGCTCCCATAACTCGGCGGAGGCTTCGGCTAAGTCTTGGGAGTTCCACACAGAATAACAGCCATCGGGATGGGGAATGTTACATTGAGCAAAAATTTCTCGACTGCCCGATTTTGTGCCCCAATAGAGTAAATTGGGATCGCAAGCAAACAGGGGAAGTTGCAATCTGACGGATAATTCCCGTTCCCAGGAGGTGGAATTAAAACACACCATATAAGATCGAGGGGAACGGAGCGATCGCCGAATTCGTTCGATTAGACGGGGACGGTCTAAAATTTTTTCCGTTAGAGATTTACAGGAGCGATCATAAGCGGAGAAAAGTAATAAGCGATCTCTAGCATGGGAAAAGGGAATACCGGGTAAAAGATGGAGATAATAATCAATGATAATCTCTGGTAGGGGTTCGGATGTGACATAAACGAGGCGAGTGCGAGGATTTTTTAATCGAATCAGGGAAAAGAGCATCCGCTCTTCGTAGTGCATTACCCCTTCGACTTTCTGAAGTTCTTGTTGATCTAAGGTCAGAGACGGAATAACCAAGATATCATAATCATCAGGTTCGGTTAGGTGCGAAGTCTGCCAAGTCGGGGGGATAAAACTCCGTTTCGCTGGCGCGATCGCATTTTGATCGACCCTGTGAGGTAACTCACAACTTTGATGGGAGAGTGAATTTCGCCATTGAGTTTGAAGATATTGAAATTCCTCAATGACATCTGGTCGATCTTTACATTCGATGACGTGGTTAGAGTGGTGCATGAGGTTAACCCCACGATAAGGTCTAAACAATAGAACCTTATCAGATCGGATGTCTGCTATTTGATGAATAATCTTTGAGCAACTTTTGAGCAACGACCCACCCTTTTACACTTAAGTCCTTTCTGTCGATCCCAGGTGAATTATGATCATCGAAGATGAAGAACTGCGGCAACTTTATAAAGTCTCTAGCGAGGAACACCTGCAAAATCTAGAGGCAGGTATTTTGCACTTAGAGCAACACCCAGAGGATGGGGAAAAACTTCAAGAAGTGCTGCGAGAAGCTCATACCCTCAAAGGAGACTCGCGCATGTTGGGGGTGAAGGATGTGGAATCTCTGGCCCATCAAATCGAGCAAGTAGTGGGTAAACTTAAAGAGGATAGTACAGCACTTCAGGGAGGAATGGGCGATCGCCTCTACTATGGTTTAGATGCCATTGGCAAAATTGTCCAGGAAGCAGTCACTGGTGAGCCTTCAGGTATTCAAGGCTATAAAGTGTTGGCGGTACTCATGGGAGCAAATATCCCCGAAAGCCCCACTTTTCAAGCTGAACCCCAGCCAGAGCAACCCCTAGAGCCAGAAGAAGCAGCCTCGGAACCTAAAACTGAACCAGAGGAGCCAATAGAGCTAGAAGAAGCAGTATCTGCAATGGAGGTCTCCCTTCCCGAACCGGAGTCAAAACCCCAGCCAGAGGAGCCACCAGCACCACCAGAAGTGCCATCTGCACCGGAGGTCTCCCTTCCCGAACCAGAACCCGTAGTACAGGAGCCACAAGAGCCTGTAAAACCGATCTCCGTTTCCCCGCGTCCCCCTGTCCCCGCGTCCCCATCTCCCTCACCCGTTCCTCAACAGACAGCCTCAAAGCAGGAAGCACCGATAGTCAGATCCAATTATCGAATTGAGAGTGTGCGGGTTGCAACTCAAAATCTAGATGATTTGATGACACAAACGGGAGAGTTAACAGTCAGTAAAATCCGCATGGCTCACCATATCAATACGATGAACGATATGCTTTCTTTGTGGGAAGAGTGGAACAGGCAAACCTATGGCAATCTGGGTTTTGAGCAGAGTTTAGACAAGTTGCAAGCGCTCAAACAATGCCATGAAGAGTATTTAGAAGAGATGGGGAAACTGTTAAATCAGTTGCGATCGCGAGCCTCCGAAGATGTAGCTCGCTTAGAGGCGATCGCCAATCAACTCGATTCTGGGATTCGCACCCTACGCCTGTTACCATTATCCACTATTTTTAACCTATTTGGGCGCTTAGTTCGCGATTTAGCCAAACAACAAGGAAAACAAGTTAACTTAATTCTTGAAGGCGCAGAAACAAAAGCCGATAAACGAATTTTAGAAGAAATGAAAGACCCTTTAATGCACATGATCCGTAATAGTATCGATCATGGCATTGAAACTCCCGATGAACGTATTGCCCAAGGTAAGCCAGCTCAAGCAACGATTCATCTTAAAGGGTCTCAAATTGGTAATAGTATTATTATTGAACTTGAGGATAACGGTCAAGGATTAAACCTTGACCACATTAAACGCACAGCTAAAGAAAAGGGATTGCGGCGACCTGAAGAACTTGAAGCCATGAGCGATCAACAAATTCAAGCTCTCATTTTTGCCCCTGGGTTTTCCACTCGAGAGTTCGTAACCCAAGTTTCTGGACGCGGTGTCGGCTTAGATGTGGTGCGGACCAATGTTGAACATTTGAAGGGAAATATTCATGTTGCATCGACTCCCGGTAAAGGGTGTAAATTTACCATTCAACTGAGTACCAGTTTAGCCACGGCTTCCGTGTTACTGGTTTCAGTTCAGGATTCAACCTATGCCATTCCGGTGGAATTTGTGAAGACAACTTTGTTAATTCCAGAGGATCAAATCTTTGCGATCGAGGGTCGAGATACTTATGCGATGGGAGATCAGCCGATTTCTATTGCTCGACTTGAAGAAATTTTAGAATTATCCTCTTCTTCTGAATCTGAGTCTGAGTCATACAACCCTAAAACAAGAGAACTTTTGCCTTGTCTGATTCTGCAAGTAGGGCCAGAATCATTGGGCGTAATTGTGGATGAGTTGCTCGATCAACAGGACATTATTCTTAAACCTCAAAGTCAATTGCTGCAACGGGTACGTAATATCTCCGGGGCGACCATCTTAGGCACAGGGGAAGTCTGTATGGTTTTAAATCCTCAAGATTTAATCAAGTCAGTCCAGAAGAGAAATATCCAACGTAAAATCGAGTCGTCACAGGTGGTAAAAGAAAAAGAAGAGCATCGAAAATCAGCCGTTTTATTGTTAGCGGAAGATTCGATCGCCACCCGCACCCAAGAAAAACGAATTTTGGAAAGTGCGGGTTATGAGGTAGTGACGGCGGTGGATGGCTTGGATGCTTATAATAAGCTCAGAGGTCGTCATTTTGATGGTGTGATTTCTGATGTGCAAATGCCCAATTTAGACGGATTATCATTAGCAGCTAAAATTCGGGAGCATAAGGAATATGCCGATTTACCGATTATTTTAGTCACATCTTTGGCTTCCGATGAAGATAAACATCGGGGCGCAGAAGCTGGGGCAAGTGCCTATTTAACCAAGGGAGGGTTTAGTCAGGAGTTGTTATTAGAAACCGTACGGCGTTTGGTGTAGATGATACAGCGCTTTACACGCCAGAAGGGTAATGGGGAATAGGCAAAAGGCAAGAGGGAGTGGGCAGTAATCTCCGTGTCCCTGTGTCCCCCCATCCCCCCACGTGGCCATTTTTCTGGGGAGAGGAGTTTATTCGAGTTCAATAGTTTTAGTTACATTCATCAGGGTCTTATCGCCGCGTTTAAGCTGATATTCCCCGCGCCAAGTTCCTGGAATTAGGGGGCGATCGCGGGTATTTTTCTTACCAGAATAGGCTAAAATGATGCGATTGGGGCGATCGCGCACTCTTGTTCCCTCACTAACCACCTGACCCTGGGGATCGATGAGCCGCAACCGTTCTTCATCTCCTTGCAACACTCCAAACCCATGCACCCAGAACACTAAAGCCTCCCCTTGCACCGATAACAGCCCGTCACGAAACTCACCCGACCACACCCGATCCAGATCCGGCACTTCAGTGGCAAACCCTGCCCGAATTAACCCTGTCGGTTGATACTCAATATCCGTACTCCACAGGGAAGTCCCCGAAACATTACATCCCGGCTCCGCTTCCGGCCCCACAAACGGATCGACCACATTCCCCTGATACCGCACTGTCAAATGCACATGGGGAAACGAAGACTCTCCAGAAGACCCCACCATCCCCAACACCGTGCCTGTTTGTACCTCTGTTCCCGGTTGCACTGCCACACTCCCCTGGCGTAAATGACAATATTGGGTTTCCCAACCCTGGCCATGATCGATGACCATACCATTACCACAATTAATACCTTCAATCGCCTCTAAATCTGCCGGAGATGTAATCCGCCTATCTTCGATCCCATCCCGTACCCGTAACACTCGCCCCGGAGCAGCCGCCAGCACGGGTACACCTTGCTGCATTGCCCACTCATCCGGAATCCCAAAATCCGTTCCCGAATGACCATCATCCGTCATCCGCCCACATCCCACATCCACATAACCTGGCCCTGGATCGCGGTCTACATAGCGCAAAATATAACAGTCCTCTCCTAAAGAACACTGAATCGGTTGGGCAAATTTCGGCCAAGTTTGAGTTTGGGCCTGACTATTGCCATTCAATAGGCTACAACTGGTAAATAGGATTACGCCTACAACCATCAGCAGTATTGTGGATACACGGTTGAGTCTTAAGAGCTTCATAACCAAAATCAGGGTCTAAGTGCGGTAAGATACAAAATATCACTCTATTATACTCTCCGTCCCGATCTCATGACCCAATCTGCACTCCAGAGAGCTTGGTTATCTCTTCCCGAACAGGCTTCAGAATCTAGTGTTAACCAAAATTTTATACCCGTTTTCTTAGACTCCCTAGGATTTACTCAACATGAATATTGTTGTGAATATTATATTGGTAGAGGTAAGCATAAGGTTGATTTTGCAGCTCGTCAAAACACGGACACTGATAAATTTGCTCAAACTCGCCAAGACCCCTTTTTAATCATTGAAAGTAAAGGACGGCATATTAATTTCATGCATAAAACGCCCTATAAAAAGACTGTAGATCAACTCAAGTATTATCTAGCTTCTGAAGCCACTCATTGTCAATCAGTGCGCTGGGGTATGATTACGAATGGAGATTATATTCAATTGTTTCGCAAGCATGGCAAGGTTGTCTTTCCGGTGACAAAACTGATTCAACTGGATGCAGAGAATATCGATCAAAAAATTGCTAATATTAAACAATATATAGAAGGGCCCATAAGAGCATTATTTGTTGCTCTGTATAACAATAAAGGTGGAGTAGGAAAAACTACAACGACCATTAATCTAGCTGCTACTCTAAATGGGGTCTATCATAAAAAAGTTTTAGTGGTTGACTTCGATCCTAATCAGAGAGATCTGAGCAAAAACTTAGCGATTAAACCGGCATCAGAATCTTTATATGATTGCTTAGAGGACTACAGAAACCATCACATCATCAATGCTATCTCGACCTATAGAGTGAAATATCGTCAGGGAAAAGAATATGGGTTTGATGTCATTCCCGCCGATCAAAAATTCCTGCATCTAAAAGAGCAAGAATTGACGGCCAAGGTAACGAGAGGTAGATTAAGTCAGTTGTTACATTCATTGAAAAATGAATACGATTATATTATTATTGATGCACCAACGAATTGGAAAATTTTTAGTCAAGAAGCCATCATTACCACAGATGTTGTGTTGATGCCGACTCAGTATAATAATCTCGCCTCTTTAGAAAATGCAGCAATGGCAATATCGGAGTTGTTTCCAGAAGTTGGCAGGCAAAAACGGGAAATATTTTTTCCTGATTGTGCCGATCCAATTGCTTTACCTATTTTTTATAATCAAGGTAGTGCAAAAATTTCAGAGCCTCAGAAAATTCAAGCACAGAAAGCGATTGAAGAAATTATTGATAGATATCACAAGCAATTGGGATTAAATCTCTTGCCTTATTTCTTTCCTAAATATAAGCGATCGACGCAAAATAGGGATGTTTTTACCGTGAATAACTATGCTTATATTGCGAACGGTGCTTTTGCTAGAAAACCAGGGGTTTATCTGCATAAAACTGTTTTGGAGAGTTACAAAAAGTTAGTTAGGGAGTATTTTATCTAATGCAACAGGAAATTGGCGCTCTAATGTACCTCTATTTAGAGGAAATTGAACCGGGAGAACCGGTAAGGATTCATGAGTTTCTGATTAAAGAGACTGCCAAGGCAGTCAGTCAGGCAGGCGATCGCAATTGGCTCCCTATTATCGTCAAACAAATCGGTCAAGATAGCTACCAAGTTATCAGTAATATGTTCGCCTATGCTGTCGCTGAAGAAGCCGGTTTAGAGAAAGTCTGGTGTATTATTGCCGATGATTCAGAAGCGACTCAAACGGCTTCTGAGTTACTATCTCAAGAGCGCTTACCGAAAATAGACTTAGCCACAGCAACAGTTGACGACATTCAACGAGGATTAGATTACTTAATTCATCGTGAAGTTAATCCCTTAAAAGGAGTAAAAATTGCTGTTGCCACTAACCGTATTTTTGAAGCACCACGCTACCATTGGAAGTCAAGTTTAATGGAGGTGACAAAGCTCAAATGTGGCATCACCAAAGGGGCAAAGCTGAATGTGTTTAGGGAAGTCTTTTATCTCTCTGCTCAAGCAAGTAGCACCATAGAGGAATCGCAAGAGGACATTCAGGTAACCGATCTGAAGAGTTTAACGGTTGCCGAATTGAAGAAAATCGCCAAAGAACGGGGATTATCGGGTTATTCTAAATTGAAGAAAGCGGAGTTAATTGAGTTGTTAGGAACATAGTTGATTGGAATAGTTGTAGGGGCGTTTCCTGTCGCGAAGCGTTTCATGTCGGCGACAGCCGAAAACGGCTGTTCGCCCCTACAAAATTACCTGGATGCAATTGTCTAAAGCTACGGAAATTAAAAAGTTAAGTAACCCTATAAGGAAAACCGGATCTAGTTTTCCAGTTCACGATTCATAGTGTGTCCACATCCGGAGCACTTTGATGATTTTTTCTTCTGGTAATATTTGATAAACAAAACGATGCTGGATATTAATTCTTCTAGAATAGTAACCCTGCAAATCTCCGCTTAGTTTTTCATAAGGAGGATAGGTAGCATACAGCGCTTCGCGCTGTTATGAGGTACAGTAACAACAATGAGCAAACCCTATTCTTAAATGTTTCGGATTAATTAAG
>NZ_JAGHZN010000082.1:0-13357 GCF_017746735.1 Roseofilum sp. Guam
CATTGCGGAGGATGGTACTGATGGTTTGGCACTTTCAGCTTACTCCATCCTCCGTTCCTTATCCCGAACTCAGGTTAAAAAAGTTGAAAAAATGGCTACAAAGCTCTGATTGATTCGCTCGGAGTCGTTGGCATGTTGCGCTTCCTTCAGCAACTCGAAGTTGGCAGCGGTGACTACACACTGGAGCGGCATCAAGCAAGCGTTCCCACCCTCGAAGAATTTCAACAATTTACCCATACAGACTCTAAGCCTAAATCTACGACCTCTGCACGCTCGGCAAACTGCCAAGCTTAACTCGGCTGGACAGGAAGTTGTAGCGATCGCGTTTTCAATGCTTTTGGCCTGGGGTAGCACAGTTTTGGTAGCGATCGCCTGAACTCCTGGTAGACGCGATCCAGAGTATCTCGCAGTGCGACAGTTACTGCCAAGTTGGATTGTTGATCGCAGCGATCGCACAGGCTTGCTATACTTGCCTAAACGAGCTTAAGCTCCATCTGAATATTACAGCGCTGATACGGTGAAGGTTGCCCCACTACTTTCCGAAAACCTAGCTTTTGGTAGAGATTGATGGCAGGTTTTAAAATTGTATTACTCTCTAGAAAAATTGTTTCTGCTCTTAACTCTCGTGCTTTATTAATAGCGGCTTGCCCTAAGAGCCATCCAATCCCTTTGCCTTGAGCCTTTTCTGTAACTGCCATTTTCGCCAGTTCATAAGTATTGCCATGGGACTTGATTAAGGCACAAGCCCCGACAATTTCACCATTATATCGTGCCATAAAGATGTATCCACCTAACTTCAAAATTTTTTCGTCAGGATGATTAAGGGACTGGCGATCGCACTCTTCTATCTGAAAGTATTTTTCGATCCACTCATAGTTCAGACGTTTGAAGTCATCATGAAACTCTGGCAAATAATCAATGATTTCAACAGATTTCTGCTCTCGTATTTTTCGGATCGCCCGAACGCGCTGCCAAAAGCTTCGATCGGCAAGTAAAAATTCAACTTCTGCGATCGCATTCCAGAGGTCATGTTGTGATTCGGATAAAAGCTCTTCAACAGCTTGATTGACATCATGACACTGTTGCTCGAGACCCGGAATTAATTGCTTTCCCGCATCAGAAAGCCGAACAACGCTTACTCTTGCATCTTGACTGTGCTTTTCAGTGGTGACAATCCCTCGCTTGCTCATCTCTCTGACAATCTGACTGACAGAGGCATGGGAACGTCCAATCATTTGAGCAATCTCGGTAACCGCTGCATTTTCCTTCTGGGACAAAACATAGAAAACAGGAAACCACTTGGGTTCCATGTCAACATTGTAGAGCGTGTAAATTTTCGCCGCATCTTCAGCAAGGCAATCGCTTAATCGGCGCAGACGGCTACCCAATGCCACCTTACCGAGTTGGGAGTAAAAATCCATAATCCAAAGCTAGTTACGTAATTACTTACATATTACCCTAAAAAAGGGGAAGATGCTGCTCTGCCTGGTTATAGCACTGACCATCGCTCGCGAACAGTCAGTGTGCTTTGCGGTCGGGCTGATGGCTCGCTCCCGCGATCGCCGCGATCGCGCTAGTCTGGAGATTTGGGTGTGCTGATCCTGGAAGTGTTGCAGGAAACAATAGCAGTCCGCCATTATTTAAAAATAAGTCTGCTAAAAATGAGTGAAACAGCTATTTATGCTGCGATAAAACATCTACTATTACGTTGTCTTACCAGCTAAATCTTTACTTTATCAATAGGCTCTACAATCTGTCTTTTGAATCTATGGATAGGAAAGACAGAGGACGGCTCATATTTTCCGCAAAACTGAGAATTCCCCGATCGCGATGTTCGTAGAGCAAATTTCCTTGACCATCAAACAAGAATGTGCATCCTCGTTGGGTCATATACGCAGCATCGGGGACATAAGTTTTCCAGTTTCCCAGGACTTCAGTCATGTTCCGCAGTCGCAAGGTCGCCAGTTCAAAGGGACGCTGAAACCCAGTCCCTCCAGCTATGTTGAAAAATGAACCTTTCAAAGCCGGTAAGGGTGCCGCCTTAATTGTTTCTTGCTCATCAATTAATTGGGGTGCGCGCCGATCGCCTCGATAACCGCGAAATACTTCTGCCAAAGTCCCCGGACTGCCTATCCCGGCACACATTAACATTAAATTGAGCCAAGCATTTTGCCCGGTCGATAAACCCGGTAACTTTAACGATAATCCTCGATAAAGCTCTAATTGTTGGTGCAGTTCTGCCGTGGGATCTACAAATAGCCATTCTGGAGGAAATCCGGTGTGGTCGCAAAATTTTAATCCCGAATTGCGATCGCCAATTCCCACCGCCCGAATCGTAATACCCAGCGATTGCAGTGTTTGAGCTTCTCGTTGCAGCCACCACGCATATTCGAGACTATCGAAATCCCCCAATTGCGACCACATTAAGATGAGGAGGCGATCGGCTCCTTCACAATTACTGAGAACAGGCACAGTGGCGCGATCGCTCGTTCTTTGGCGCTGAGTTTCTTGGAAAATAGTGTAAGGATTCATGGTGGAAGCAAAAAGCGATCGTAAGAATTTTACCCTTAATGGTGCATAGCGCGATCGCGCCGTTGACTTTCCTCGGCTTGGGTGTGCTGGGGGCAGCATTTGCCTTTGGTGTCTTCGACGAGGGTGGGCAGAGCCGCCCGTTGGGGAGACGGTAACCGCAACGCTTCAACCCTTTAGCGCCCCTTGTCTTAGGACGTATCATCAATCCCATTGTGCAAGATGTGAACAGACTTAAGGTATAGCACTACGCCTCTAGGTTAGGACATCGAATTGTGGGATGTAGCACCAGGCAACGGTTCAGCTTCAGGGAACGTCCTAATGTTCTCGCATAGTGCTATAATAATGAGACTTACAGCGATCTCTTCATTGTGAATTGTGTTTCAATACAGGCGATCGCCAGTAACCAATGGGAAATCTACAAGGGAATAATCTTTTGACATGAGGATTGTCAGTCCGAATCGCACGGAACTCCTTTCTATGGCATGATCCCCAATAGTAATTTTTGGGGGTGATTTTGTTGCGTTTACCCTGAATAGATTGGAAATAACCTGAATCAAACAAGCTTAGTGAACAGTCCCTCAAACTCTTCAAACCGTTTACAAAACAACCTGAGTCGTTATTCTACGGCAGGAGTTTTTTGCGTCAGTTTAGTGGTGGCATTGGTCAGTGTCATTCCTCTCTACAACAAGCTGAAAACAGCTCAGGAGCAAGACCTCCAGGCTAAACTGAGTAACCGAACGTTAGCAGCCCAACAGGTGCGGCAAGGCAAGATTCAGGTTGCCGAACAAGTCACGAGCCGTACCTTTGCCCGACGGATACTTTCTGACTACGTTCAGGGCGAGGCAAGCTTGACTGAGTTGCAGGAACTGAGTTTGTTCGATCTAGAGGATGCGATCGAACAAAGCCAGTCATTGGTGGGGGTCAGTCGCTTCGATCGCACCAACCAACTTCTGGTTCATGTCGGCGTTAACTCGCCCCTGGGCCTGGGGGACATTCTCCAAGGGGAAACGGACGAGTCCATCACAGTTGGCCCGCTCACGATTGATAATCACCTCCATCTCTTGGTGAGTAGCCCCATTTTTTCTGAGCAGCAAGAGCCGATTGGCAGGGATATTGCTGTGTTTAGGATGCTCGACATGGAGAGGCTTGTTGCGGAATCCAGCGGCCTGGGGGAGACAGGCGAGATGCTCTTGGCCCAAAAGAAGGGGGACACCTTAGCGTTGTTCTTTCCCTTGCGAAACGGTTCGCAGGTGCTACCAGAACCCTTGGTTCCTATACTCAAAGATGCGATCGCCAAAGATACGAGGGGAATTGAACATTACGACGGTCAGGTCATTGCCTTTCAGACCTTGCCGAATACGGACTGGGCCATTGCAGTGCAGATAGAGCGCCAGGAATTGTATGGTGCGGTGAACCGAGATTTGATTTTTGTCGCTCTGGCAGTCTTTGGGGTCAGCACGATCGCCACAGTTGGTTTAGTATTCGTGTTGCGTCCTCTGATTGGACGGGTTACGGATGCTGATGAGTTAGAGAAAGAGGTGCTTGCCAAAACAACAGCCTTTGAGAAACTCAAGCAAACCCAAATTCAGTTAGTCCAGTCTGAAAAAATGTCGAGCCTGGGTCAATTAGTGGCAGGCGTTGCCCATGAGATCAATAACCCTGTTGGATTCCTGAAAGGGAATATTCAACCTGCCCAGAACTATGTGAAGGATCTCCTCGGACTGATTGACTTGTATCAAGAAAA
Source organism: Roseofilum sp. Guam (assembly GCF_017746735.1). Taxonomy (NCBI): domain Bacteria; kingdom Bacillati; phylum Cyanobacteriota; class Cyanophyceae; order Desertifilales; family Desertifilaceae; genus Roseofilum; species Roseofilum sp. Guam. The sequence goes on from NZ_JAGHZN010000082.1 coordinate 4,277, forward strand.
AATACCCAATTCCGATGCAGAAATTGAAGATATAATTGAAAACATTGACTTGGAATTTGTGCGGGAAGATTTACCCAAAATCATCAACTCGATGAATTCAGGAGTAGATCGCATTCGCAATATCAGTGATGGTTTGCGTATCTTCTCTCGTCAGGATCGAGATTATAAGACAGCATTTAATATCCATGAAGGTCTTGATAGTACATTGCTAATCCTTAAGCATCGAACCAAAGCCAATGAAAAGCGTCCAGAAGTTGAAGTCATCAAGTACTATGGTGAGCTACCGGAAGTGCAATGTTTTCCGGGGCAGTTAAATCAGGTGTTTATGAATATCTTGGCGAATGCCATTGATGCCTTTGAAGAGGCGAATCAAAGCAAAACTTTCGAGGAGATTCAAGCCGATCCCAATATAATGACGATTACCACCTCACTGGTTGATAAACAAGTGCAAATTCAGATCCAAGACAATGCCTGTGGAATGAAACTGGAAACGATTGAACGAATTTTTGAGCAGGGGTTTACCACCAAAGAAGTTGGCAAAGGAACCGGTTTGGGGATGGCGATCGCGCATCAAATCATCAGGGAGAAGCATGGTGGCTCGATCGAATGCAGTTCAGAGCTTGGCAAGGGAACAATCTTCACGATCGCATTACCCATTGTCTAGATATCACTATCCTCAGCACAACAGCAGAGAATCCTCCTAAAACCACGATCTCTCTTCATCCGTAAGACAACAGTTCGGACTCAACAACCCAGATCGCGCCTCACCGATCGACGCTAAACAAGGCGATCGCCATTTCTTGATGGGTGCTTACCTGGCCGCGGTGTTGCTGCCCTGCCCGGTCACCGCACTGACTATCGCCCGCGAACAGTGGGTGCGGTTTGCGGTGAGGCTGATGGCTCGCTCCTGCAATCGCGGCGATCGCATTTTCCATGCTTCTGTCCTGGGTCGGCATAGTTTTTAGCGCATTTACCTGAAGCGAAGCCACGGCCCATGAGCACTCTCATAGACAGACCATGAAGCTCGATCGCTGATCTCGTAGGGCATCTCGCAGTGCAATATGATAACTGCGATCGCTAGTTTATAAGCTCTCAACGATCGCGATTGCCCCAAACAGCAAAAATAACCCACCGCTGAGTCCGGTCAACCAGCGCTCAGAAATCTTTCCGGCAATCAGCTTGCCACAGACAACCGCGATGGCCGTACAGATACTATGTCCCAGGGTTGCACCTAAGACAACGCCAAGGGAATGGTGAGTAGCAGCCAGGGTAATCGTGGCAAATTGCGTACGATCGCCCCATTCTGCGACCAGGGTGAGGGCAAAGGCTCGGAAAGCGATTCTCGTTCCGAGACGCTGCGCGAACGCGGGAATCAACCCAAAACTGTGAACACCAGGTAACTGGGTTCGAATAGCCGCGCTAGCCGCCGCCTGTTCATCTCCCAAGCCACCTCTGGCATCCATTAGCGCCGAGTCATAGAGCAACTTGCTCCCCAAGCCAATGAATAGCAAGGCAGCCGTCCACTTTACGGCCTGTATCGGTAGCAGCGCCGCTATCTGGCCAATCAGTACTGACAGCACTGTCATGACAAACAACGCCGCTGTCACCCCAACAAACACCCAGCGGCGGGGGTGACGCATTGCCAATAATGCGCCAATAAAAAATGTTTTGTCACCCAACTCAGACAGGGTGATCAACAACAACCCTGCGGTAAAACCCATTAAAAAGCTCATGCTCACCTCTCAAATGGATGGTTGAGTGAGCATGACAAGAATCTGAGTAGACCTCACCAAGCCCACTCGAACTGTGGACTCAGTGAAGGTCTCGCTAACAAACGAAAAAGACTTTGCGCTTGCTGCCTAAGCCAGGCTTATCGCCAGCATGTTGACTTAGGCAACGGGACGGGACATCCCAAAGCTACTCCCCTTCAGTTATTTAATTCTATCACGAACCTACGGTCAACTCAACTCATTTCAGCAGATTCCAACAATTCTTCAGAACGAAATGGTTGCTATAGCAATCTTTTTGGGTGGTATTTTGCTAAAAACTTCAACTGAAAGCTTGCGATAAAACTCCGTTTCGCTCCGCGATCGCATAACCACAGCATTAACTTAGAGGGTTACTTGCGCAAAAAATCTCTGGCTTTTTTGGGGCATCCTAAATGCTCAAAGCCAAGTGTAGTTTTAGATTCAACCCTGTTGTCACCCCCTGAGGGACAAATTATGCAATAATAATAATCATTATCATCCTCATTTTTTGTGCTAATGTCATCACAATTTGCCGCCCGGACTTCAGTTGAAGCTGTCGAAGAAGGGATGCTCTTGGCTCCTAAGTTTGACACCAATGGACTCATCCCCGTTATCACTACGGAGGCTGCAACGGGCGAGGTACTGATGCACGCGTATATGAATGAAAGTGACCCGTGCCCCAATTAAGCCAGAATCAACTGAAGAGTCTTTTGCTAATTTTTTTAAAGATCTTACCGACGATTGGCTAAATTTCCTTGCTGATATTGCACCTGAAATATCAGATCCTGAACTTCAAGCACGAGTAGCAGATATTCTCTGGATCAAGCGGCGCGATTATCGGATGGCTCAGCTAGCTATTCCTGCTTATCTACAATCAGCAACCACTTTAGAAAGTCCTGAACATTGGCCTCCCTGTGTTGACAGGATGGAACGGGCACTACGATTAGCACGAAGAATTGGACACAAGAATGAGATTGTTTTCTCACACATAGAAGCAGTTCTCGATCGCTACAACGGGGAAGACCCTCTATGGTTATCTGCAAGGTTAATGGCGCTATTGCAAGAGTCTCGATTTGGAGATCCAGCTAAATATGCAGCCCTTTCTGAAAAAGCCGCGACTTTAGCAGAATCCAGCTCTGATTGGCGTAGAGCAAGAACACTCTGGGGTATTAAAGCTGTATGGCATCGTATGGAGAAGGACTACAGCAAGGAACTTGATGCTTCAATGTCAGCCGCTGAAACTTATGTGAAAGAAGCCCAGGCAGACCTTACTAGAAATCCACCAAGCTACATACGTGCATCGCACTTTTTACAACATGCGGTTGAGGCATTTAGGAGTATTAGAGGAACAAAAGAAGAAACAGTACATGCTAAGGCGCGAGCCGAGGAAGTTCATAAACTTCTTCTTCAGTATCAAAAAGAGACTGGCAATGAAATGATTACCAGTTCTGACGAAATTGACATTAGTGAGTTGGTGGAGAAAGCAAGAAATCAGGTCAGAGGCAAAGACTTTCAGGAAGCTCTATTTGCTTTAGCTCTTTTAGGTAACCCAACTAATGCCTCTCTATTGAGGCAGCAAGTACAGCAGCAGGCTCGTGAGTATCTAGGATCTGATCTTTTTCCTGATGTCATAATGAATGAAATGGGCAAAGTTACTGCTCGTCAACCGGGTTCCCTCCTTTCTAGCAATCCTGAAGAAGCGGAGGCTGCAACTCGCTTTAAGATGTGTCGAAATGCCACTTACTGTCAGAGCCTGCAAGCTCAAGCATATGTTGAGCCAGCTAGATATCAAATTAATCTAGAGCATGGTGTGCGGATCAATGATATTCTCTCAATCATTTTGCATAGCCCATTTGTTCCCCCTCAACGGGAGTATCTTTTTGCTAAGGGCCTATATGCTGGACTAATTGGAGATTTTTTCACATCTACGCACATCTTAATTCCTCAAGTTGAAAACTCCGTCCGCTACATTATGTGGCGAAGAGGGATAATTACTTCGGGTCTTGATAGTTCTGGTATTCAGAATGAGCATAATTTGAATTCTACTCTCTACCGTCCAGAGATAACCTCTATCTTCGATGAAAATACGTTGTTTGATTTGAAATGCCTACTGGTTGAACATGCTGGCAGTAACTTAAGAAATCGTATGGCTCATGGTCTAATCAACGATGCTGAGTTTATGAGTCCATTGATGTCATATATTTGGTGGCTTACGTTGAGGCTTTGTTGCTTGCCGATACATCAGCAGCGCATTGAGCAATCTGATTCCGGCACCGACGCAATCTAAACTGATAACTGTGGCAGCAGCATGAATGTGGAACATTCGATGTAAAATTTAGAATGATAATCATTCTAAAAATTGAACGCATATGATGAGTTCAACCCAGTCTCCCCAAAAAAACTTGCTTGCTCAGAGCGACTCGCAGACCTTGTTGCGGATTCGGCATACCTGTGCCCATATCCTGGCAATGGCGGTGCAGACTTTATTCCCCAGCAACGGCCCGACAGCTCCAAGAACGGGGATTTCGGGTAGAGGTTGATGCCAGTGGCGATCGCCTGGGCAAGCAAATTCGCACGGCTGAGTTGGAGAAGATCCCAGTGGTTGCGGTTGTAGGCAAGCGAGAGGTCGAGCAGCAAACCCTGAGCGTGCGATCGCGTCAATCTGGAGATCTGGGCGTGCTTATCTTGGAAGAGTTACAGGACAAAATGCAAGGGGCAATCACTGATAAATCGGTCTTCTAGATTACTCCCGTGCTGACTATTATTGCTAATTTACCTAGCGGTTGGCACGGGGGATAGAGTTTGCGGAACGGGCAGATAATCCGAGTCATGTATGTCAGAAGGTTAGATTGGAGGGGATTAGCAGATGCAATGGGCAGTTTTGAGTGGGATTGAGGGTAATTTACCAGCCTATGAAGCGGTGTTGGAGGATATTCGACAGCAGCGTAACCCAGTTACTGACCTATATATACTCGGAGATGTGGTGGGGCTAAAGGGTGATAATGAGGCGGTGATTGAGCGACTGAAGTCGCCGCGATCGGGAGAACTTGAACCTCAGGTTTGTATGGGTTGGTGGGAGGAGCAATGCTTTAGTTTGCATGGGCTGAGTGGATTGCTCAATGCCCCGGAACTGATCGCCCAATTTGGGGGCGATGGGGTCAAGCAACTGTGGGCATCAGTATCGCGGGAGTCGGTGGCGTGGTTGCGATCGTGTCACTTTGGCTTTCATGAATTGGATTGTTTGCTCATCCATGGGAGTACGGTGAGCTATGCCGACGAACTGACACCAGAGACTCCCGCCATTCAGTTGTGCGATCGCCTCATCCGCGCCGATGCCAATACCCTATTTTGTGGACGATCTGGGCTGACCTTTGAATGTTGGGTGACTCCCCATAAACTGCGATCGACTGTCACTACCCTAGACGGCACACAGGAGCCACAGGAACAGGGAAAAACCCCCCGTCGCGTAGTCGGCGTTGGCGCTATTGGACGAGTCCCAGGGCAGGCAACTTACACACTCTATAACCCCGCCAATAATCAAGTCACTTTTAACACTGTTGCCTATCAGGGTCGATACCCGGCGGAGGAAAAAGCGGGGTGAGCGCACGTTGAGGGTCGGCTTCGAGAGCAGATAATTCGTGTTCCAACATGCAACGACAGCCGACTTGAATACTCATGAATACTCCGTTTGCTTGTCAGCAGTGCATTGTACGTTCAAGATGTGCAGCCGCTAGCGGTCCGCACCATCGCCTAGTTAGCAATTATCTAGCACTGGCAACCATTCAAACCATACTTCATTGCCAATCGACCAACAACCGGAATCACCTCGTTACAAACAACATTCGGCATATTGAATACCAAGAACTTATCGTGAGTCTCCAGCACGTAAAGCTGTTCAACTTCACTGCCAGGATAAACCGCCTCAACTTAACCCACAAACCCTGAGAAATCAAATTGACCGCAATATTGATCGTCACCATTTGCCAATGCAAGAGCATAATCACTCATCTTTAACTTTTGTCTGCGACGGAAGTTCTTATCAGACGCTTGTTCTGACCACTTCCAGACTACAAGATTCACGGTCATTGATGACTCTCCAAAAATATAAAAATAACCATGCTGTATACGCAGATGTATACGCACATCCTTCATCGTGGGGGCGCGGTGTTCAAAGTCCTCTGGAGCGGCTCTGAAAAGCCAGTCTTTACTAAGTTCAGCAAACCTTGTTTCCTTCATGCCCAAACCCGTTTCAGTGTCAGCGTAAACCCTGGTAAAACCTGCTCCCCAGACAACGTCATCGGATTCTCTAACACCTCAACCGCTTGACCCGGACGATAAATTTCTACCTGTTTATTTTTCGGGTCAATTAACCAGCCCAACTGCGCCCCATTCTGCAAATATTCCTGCATCTTTGCCCGTAGTTCCTTGAGAGTGTCAGTTTCCGATCGCAATTCAACCACAAAGTCCGGACACAGGGGGGCAAAACCCTTGCGTTGCTCTGGGGTTAGAGCGTCCCAACTCTCTTGGCGTACCCATGAAGCATCAGGAGAACGGTTTGCTCCATTAGGGAGTTCAAACCCACTCGAAGAATCAAACGCTAAACCATGACCCCCTTCTTCTTCAATCCACCGGGCAAGGAAGTAACTGAGTTTCAAGTTGCGATTGCCCGTTTCACTACCCGTTGGTGGTGTCACGATCAATTCTCCTGTTGCAGTTCTCTCCAATCCAAGTTCGCGATTCGTCGCAGCCAGCATTGCAAACTGCTCCGATGTCACGCGCAAGTTCAATTCCTGGGGAAGTTGGAGCCATAGGGATTTAGATTGAGGGTTAGCTGGGGCGATCGTCATTGCTACCTCATACGGCTATTTTGCCACCATTTTATCTTACCCTGGAAGAGTTGCAGGAGAAGATGCAAGCTGCGATCGCTTAATGTTATAACATTCAAAACGGTAGATACCCATGATTTCTCTGACCTCGATCGGCGTTCGACACCAGTCCTATAAGTGGCTCTACCAAGGGCGATCGCACACCATTGCCTATGAAACCCTCGGACAAGGGCCTTCTGTGTTGTTATTGCCCGCCTTTAGCACCGTTTCCAGTCGCACCGAACTCGCAGGGATTGCCCAAATTCTTGCCCCGCACTTTCAAGTCATTACTTTAGATTGGTTAGGGTTTGGAGAGTCCGATCGCCCCCGAGTCCACTATGGCCGATCGCTTTACCAGCAGTTGCTTCAAGATTTTGTGCAAGAGTGTTGCCCCCACCCCCTAGCTATCGTCGCTGCTGGCCATGGAGCAGGGTATGCCATGCAACTTGCCCAACACCAGCCCAGCCGTTGCTCTAAGCTGCTGCTCGTTGCACCCACCTGGAAAGGCCCATTGCGAGCGATGGGGGCACCGATTCCTGTGGCCAGTGGAGTTAGAAATTTGGTGCGATCGCCCCTGTTGGGACAAGCACTCTATGCCCTCAACACTCACCCTGCGTTTTTGAAGTGGATGTATCAGCGTCATGTATATGTCGATCCCGATAAACTTACGCCAGACTTTATGACGGTCAAACATCAAATCACCCAGCAACCCGGTGCTAGATTTGCCCCCGCCGCCTTTGTCACCGGGAGACTCGACCCAATGAGCGATCGGGAGGAATGGCTGAGGGTAGGGCGATCGCTCGCTTTGGCTGTAGAACTAATTATCCCAGAGCAATCTCCCCCAAAATCTAAAGCGGAGATGGAAGTCCTTGCAAAACTCCCCCAAATTCAACAACACCGAGTTCCCGGTACTTTGGGAGTCTATGAAGAATACGCAGTTGATGTGGGCCATATCGCTCTGGCGTTTTTGCAAAACTAAGGGGTGAGAATAGGCGGCTACGGATTTTGGCAAGGGTCGCGCTTCTGGGCGCGATCGCTCACTATGCCTGTTGCATTTCCTGCCAAGATTGCGACAACACCTTCCCGGCTGACTTGGCAAAGACAACCGTGAGTAGCACACCCACTGCTAAATCTGGCACGATGGAATGGGTTAGAGCAACCAACGCCGCCGCAACTAGAACCGCGACATTGGCAATGATGTCATTGCGCGAACACAACCAAACAGAAGACATGTTGAGATTGTCTTGCCGATGGCGCGTTAGCAGCAACAGACACAGCAAATTGGCCAGTAACGCCAAAACCCCAATAATGCCCATTATCGACGCTTCAGGACTGGCACCTATAAAGAGTTGATAACTGGCTTTTGCGAAAACTCCAATCGCAAATAAAAACATGATGATTCCCTTGAGAAAGGCGGCTCCAGCTTGAGCTTTAAGACTCTTGTTGATGACATACAAGCTGCTGGCATAAACCAATGCATCTCCCAACATATCGAGCGAGTCCCCAGTTAGCGACAAAGAATCAGCTCGAATCCCCACCCCAAACTCGATCGCAAACATCACAGCATTAATCAGTAGAACAATCCAAAGCACCTTGGCCTGTCGTTGCTTTAGCTTCAACAGCTCAGTCGCCTTAGCTTGACAGCAGTGATCTCCCATCTTGCCCTCCTATATTCAAACATTCAAACGGATATTTGAACGTTATCATAAAGCAAACAATATTCAAATATTCATTTGAATGTTTTACTTGAGTAGCGTGTTACTCGATGAGCTGACTCAAGGCATGACGAAGAATCTCGGCCACGCGCTCATCCTTCAAAGAGTAATAAGCGAGTTTGCCTTCATTTCGATACTTCAAAATCTTCAGATCGCGCAGCTTTCGCAAGTGGTGAGAAGCGGTGGCTATTTTGATATCCAGTAGCGCCGCCACATCACAAACGCACAATTCTTCCTCACTGCTGAGTGTATACAAAATTTTCAAGCGCGAGCGATCGGCTAGGGCACTAAACAAAATTTGGGCTTCTTCCAGCACATCATTGCTTGGCAGGGCTTGATTCGCTTGATCGACCAAATCAACGTTGACGCAACGGACTTGGCAGATATCATTTGACTTTGACTGGGGCACACGTCTTAAAGCTCAGACTACATCTCAATACTACCGCCATGGTGTCAGGTTATTGCTAACTGCTTCAACTTCCTGTACTCACTCTGAGGGGGCGACAAGGAGGCTGAAAAGCCTAGCCTGTGAGGAGAGTAGACGAAAGAGAGAAAAAAAGATAGGCTAGGAATTATCAATAAACATAGCCTATTGAAAATAATGAAAAAGTTACCTTCATTATACCAGAACTATCTCCAACAATATTTTTCTCCTCTGGAATAATGGATTGCAAATGGCAGATATTTCTGAGGTGGTAGAAACAGCACTCAATGGTCGAATTGTTGCAAAAGTGCCGGAAAATCAGCAATTCA
>NZ_JAGHZN010000083.1:0-12407 GCF_017746735.1 Roseofilum sp. Guam
ATTTAGGACTTTTTGAATTCTGGGATTCTGAACTATTTAACAACAAAAACGGTTGACTATTCAAGCTAATCATTAGATATGCGCTCAGGATCATCTCCCACCATTTTTCAATCTGGGTATATTGGGTTAATCTATAATCTGTCCAGCCTAATTCTTGTTTACATTGTCTAAATCCATATTCTACCCAGATTCTCATACCATAAAGATTACCAATTGTCTTTTTCATTTGATTTCTTGTCTCTTGAATATTGGTCATTACCCAAGAAGTTGAGTTTTCGGGCAGGGTAGAAGTGTCCGTAGTTATTTGCCAATATGTTCTCTTTCTTCGCTGACCAAATATAATCTCTCTAATGTAACTCTCTTCTGATCTTTCATCGCTAAATATTCTCTTGAATTTGTACTACCTATTCTCCCTAACCCTTTCCTTACTTGGCATTAGGACTGCATGATTACTCCTAATTGATACAATATACTCTAAGTTATGCTCCTCTAATTTCCTCACAAATTGGCTTCCTTCGCCATAGAGACTATCTGCCAATACTCGTTTCATCTTAAAGCCATAATTCCTGAGTTCATCGATCATCTCCGATGCGATTTCAATCTTACTTTTGTAAATCTCTCCTTTCTTTAATGTCCCTTCAGGCTTAAACACTTTACACAGGAGAGGAAAGGTGATATTTTTATAGAGTCTATAGGCATTGACAGATACCATACCTCGATCTATTTTTCCCACACTTCCTAAGTATTGCCGAGCCACATAGTCAGTCTTTTTTCCTTTTTTTCTGTCTCCGGTTTCATCAATTATCACGGTGATTTCTTCCTCCTTTAAGGCTTCTCGGGTTTTTCTTAATCTCCGAGATCTTAATTCCTTGACACACCCTGGGGAATTGGCTATAAAATGGTGTAGTGATTGAGAAGAGTTTATGCCAACTACTTTAGCAATTTCTGGAAAGGACTTTCTTTTGATTGGAGAAATAATTCCTAAATGTAAGTATTTAAAATATTCATAACTTCTCACGTCACTAAACATCTCTTGATAAAAGTCACCATATTGATCGACCACCGAAACCGTGGTTTCCGGCGTTCTCGGCAAATGTTTTAAGATCTGTAATTCTACATCCATTGCTGTGTCTTCCTTTCAGCTATTGAGCTTCTACATTATTCTATCTTAATTCTCGGAGAGTGACAGAAGAGGGATATAGCGTTTCTCTCTTCTATGAGGTACAGCTTGAAGCCTTAGAACCTAAGCCATACAAGCTATTGCCTATTGCCTATTCCCTAGCGCGAAGCGCTATAGTGCCAGTGACTTATTTACTTTTGGATGGTCACTTTGGCAATAATAATGCTTTACCAATGACTCGACAAGTTAACTTACATTTGATTTCTAAATTACGCTATGATTCGGCCCTGTATCTACCTTACAAAAATCCGACACCTGAACGCAAGTGTCGGCGCAAATATGGGAAAAAACTTAACATTTGCCAAATCCCTAATAGCTTTCTCAAAAACAGCCATTGGTCAGGAGATCTCCGAAATGATTTCCCCCGCTCTGCTATCCTCAAGGGGGAAGTCCGCATGAGGGAGAACACCTTAACCCTACAAGAACATCAATTTTTAATCACAGCCAATGACCAGGATATCCAGAAATTGCGCTATTTTGCCCTCAGTTCCTATCCTTCCGTAGGAGTACAAGTCAGGTTAGCCGGAGAAAGTCAGGAGTTAGGCGTAGGACTCGATCCAGACTACCCTGTACAAACCCTAATCCCTAGTTGGCTCAGTCGTTATCTTACCCCCGATGAAATTACGGCCGCCTTGTCATTTTGTGCCGCAGTGATTGGGTTTTTATTGCCCTATTTGTTTACCCCATCTTCAGAGAACTAGGGTGTTGATTACCTATAATTAAAGAATCAGGTCTCTCGCCTTAATCCCATGTCAAAATCCCAAGAAAAGCGCAAGGGATGCGGATGCTTCAGTATTCCCATTTCTGTAATTATCCTCTGTTTAGGACTAGGCTATGGGTTATTTACGCAACGACACCGTTTACCCCAATTGCTTAACAATCCAGAAATCGACAGCATTTTATTATTTTCCTTGGAAAAACCAGATAAATTTGTAACAATTTATCATGAGTTGGTCGCAGGGAATAAGGAATAGGGAGTGGTTAGAAACGGCGGTTAGAAACCGGATTTCTCCCCACAGATGGCACCTGCGATGGAGAAGAGCTAGAAACCCGGTTTCTTTGTAGTCTCGCGATCGCCACAGACATAATATAGCAGTGAAAGTGAGAGTTAAGACCTGTTCTGTTCTCCCTGTTCCTTGTTCCCTAAGATTAAGCGTTTACGGGGGTGGGTTGCTTTTGGAAAAAGCGATCGCGGATCGAGTCTGCCATTTGTGCTGGCATTAATCCTAAAGCAGTTTTCGACTCATCCGGTTTGGCATGATCCACGAGGATATCGGGGACACCCAAACGCTGAACAGGAACGACGATATTGGCATCCATCAGCGCTTCTACAATACCAGAACCAAAACCGCCGATTAAGCTGCCTTCTTCTAGAGTGGCGACGCGACCAATTTTCTCGGCTAACGGTAGAATCAACTCCGTATCTAAGGGTTTAGCAAAGCGAGCATTGACCACCGTCGTTTCTACACCATGTTCGCTCAACAGTTCAGCCACCTGGAGGGCAGGATGCACCATAGAACCATAGGCAACCAGGAGTAAATCGTCACCATTGCGCAAGATTTCCCCTTTACCAATGTCCAAAGGTTCCCACCCTTCTTCCATTAAGGGGACACCATAACCATTACCGCGAGGATAGCGCATAGCGATCGGGCCATCGGTATAATCAATACCGGTAACGATCATCCGTTGCAGTTCGCCCTCATCTTTGGGAGCCATCAGCACCAAATTGGGTAAACAGCGCAAATAGGAGATATCATACATTCCTTGGTGAGTGGGCCCATCTGCACCAACAATTCCCGCCCGGTCTAAACAGAAGAAGACGGGGAGTTTCTGGATACAGACATCATGAATGACTTGGTCATAGCCCCGTTGCAGGAAGGTCGAATAAATGGCAGCAACTGGCCGCATTCCTTCGCAAGCTAAACCCGCAGCCAGGGTAACAGCATGTTGTTCGGCAATGCCGACATCAATATATTGATCGGGTAATTTGGCATGGAGTTTATCCAAACCGGTTCCCGTCGCCATGGCTGCGGTAATACCGATAATCTTGGGGTTATTTTCCGCCAGTTGAGTGAGGGTATGGGCAAAGACTTTGGAATAAGAGGGGGGTTTGGGCTTACTGGAAGGAATAGCCTTACCGGTGGTTAAGTTAAAGGGACTTTGGGCATGATAGCCGACTTGATCGTTTTCGGCGATCGCATATCCTTTTCCTTTAGTGGTCGCCACATGCACTAACACCGGTCCCTCAATTTGGTGCGCTTGCTCAAACGTAGTAATCAAGTCCTGTAAATCGTGGCCATCTACCGGCCCCATATAAGTAAAGCCCAATTCCTCAATGACTGCACCGACTTTAGAGACAGCCAAGCGCTTCATCCCTTCCTTCACCCGTTCCATCTCTGGTGTAAAGGTCTCACCAAAGAAGGGAATATGCTTAAACTGCTCTTCTAAGTTATCTGCAAAAAACTGCATCGGCGGACTGAGGCGCATTTTATTCAGATACCGGGAAATTGCCCCCACATTTGGAGAAATGGACATTTCATTATCATTTAAGATCACCAACAGACGAGTATGGGGCAAATGTCCCGCATGGTTAATCGCTTCTAGAGCCATGCCTCCAGTGAGCGAGCCATCCCCAATAATGGCAGCCACCTTATAATTTTCGCCTTTCCTATCCCGTGCCAAAGCCATTCCTAAAGCCGCAGAAATGCTCGTAGAAGCGTGTCCAGCACCAAAATGGTCAAATTTGCTCTCGCAGCGCTTCAAATAGCCTGCAATGCCATCTTTTTGCCGTAGGGTATGAAAATCATTGTAGCGTCCCGTAATCATTTTATGGGGATAGGCTTGGTGACCCACATCCCAAACCACTTTATCATGGTCAAGATCCAGGGTTTGATAAAGTGCTAAGGTCAGTTCAACCACCCCTAAACCCGGGCCTAAATGACCTCCTGTCGCTGCGATCGTTTGCAGATGCTTTTCTCGGATTTGACGTGCAACTTGTTCCAATTGGGCGATCGACAGGCCATGCAATTGGTTGGGATGAGTGAGTTCACTTAAATGCATAGGTAAGGTGTCCTCATTTTTTCATAAACTTAGTTTTCCATACCTTATCCACTGTAAGTTATTAGAGTGCAGTTGTAGCCTCTAATAACTTACAGTAATAATTAGGAACCACTGCTCGCCCTATTGTTTTTTGTGAGGAGTTGTAAGGATGTCTAATCCTAAATTTCGTCTAACTTCTGCCTTAAATCCTTTGATGGGTGGGGTTTTGCTTGCTGCGTTCAGTGCTGTATTGGTGCCACCCCAAGCGGCGATCGCCCGTAATGCCTTTCGCACTTGTGATTATGAGTTAGCCCAGATGGGGATTTCTCCTGAAGATCGTTCTAGAGCTTGTGGCACTGCCTTATATCCAAAAGATATTTCTGGATGTGTCGTGGGAATTGTCAATCGAAATGAGGACATCAATCCCTTAGAAGCCTTGTCTACCTGTCGCCAAGTGCGCCGCCCCTTAGATTTGGCCAGTTGTGTCACTGATATTAATCACATCGACGAATCCGATCTGATCGCTAGTACGGTACTAGAGACTTGTCGGCGTGCCCTTTTACCCCGACGGTTTGCCCAATGTGTAGTCGGAATGGATCGGGAGATGGACTTAAGCACCCAAGAGGTAATGACTCATTGTATTGAAGCGAGAGATCAACCGAGAGGATTTTATCCGGATTTATCCAATGTTGGGCAACCTTTAGCTCCCACTCCCGGAGCGCCTCCCCCCCTACAACCGATTCCTGGAATTGAACCTAATTTAGATCAATTGGGTATACCCAGCCGATAGGGAATAGGGAATCGGAACTCTCAGCGTCTCGGTGTCTGGAGCGTCTCCCATTCCCCCATCCTCCCCAAGCTATGGCAAACTATATAACGGCAACTAAGCGATCGCGTGAGGATGTGAGAGCAACCATGAGTGAATTTTTAGATTATCTCAAACCCAACTATAAATATGCTTATGTGGCAACGGGGGAATTTAAGCCAGGTAAGTTTGCTGAGGCACGAGAATTGTATGAAGAGGCGATCGCTACCTATAGCGAGGGATTTGAGGGAGCCTACTTGCTACAAGAACCGGGAAGTGACCGAGGAATTGCGGTAATCTTCTGGGATCATATTGAGGATATGGAAGCCAATAAGAGTGAGGCAAACGAAAAGATTTTACACAAGATGCTACCGTTGTTTGTTCAACCTCCGGTAACCACCTTTTATGAAGTCTGTAGTGAAATTAAGCCTAAATAGAGGCAGGATGTGGGGGAGAACAATTTTCCTCTCCTACCGCTACAGCATAGAAAAGGAGAGTTAGGATATTGTCTATTGCCTATTGCCTGAAACAATAACCTCTAACTGTCCTAACTCACTCCTTCTCTGCTATACATCCTATGAATACAACCAGAAATAGGTCACCATGGGAATCACAGTTGCCAGAATCAGCAACACAACCACCCAAACCATAGCGTTAGAGTTCTTGGTTTCTTCTGCCGAAGCAAACGTACTTTCTGCTTGAATCGTGTCTTCAACTACGGGAGGGCCGGGATCGGGATTACCAGATAGAATAGCGGTTAAGCGATCGCCTGCGCCTAAAAAGGCTCGATTGTAGCGATCTCCACTGCGCAACGGCACTTGCACCGTTTCGCTCGACACACTCTCAGCCATCTCATCAGACAACAGATCCTGCGTTCCCTCTCCTGTCTGAATGGCCGAATTATTGGTCACTACATCCAACACCAATAACACTTGATTACGTTGTTCCTCTACAGTAGGAAACCACTGTTCAAACAAATCATGGGTAAAGCTATCAATCGTTTCCCCATAATCTAAACGACGAATCGTTACCAAGCGCACCTCATTCCCTGTTTCTTCAGATAGTTCACTGAACTGTTTACTGAGTTTTCCTTCATTTAAGCGACTAATCACATCCGCTTGATCGACTATCCAAGTCGCCTCTCCTGCCTCCACCACAGGCATTTGATAAACCCCCGTAGCTTCTGCCAGTTGCGGATTCATCCACCACAGAAACAGAGTCAAAATACTGATTAATAATCCCCGAACTGTTGTTTTCATTATTAAATATTGCCTCATTAAAATCCTATCTATCATTTTCATACAATTGATCCAAGGAAAGAGCAAAACCCGGTTTTTCCTATTTCCTACTCACGGATGTACTAAATACACCGAACAGGGAACATGATGAATCACATAATTACTCACACTACCTAAAAACCATTGCGTTAGATTCGAGCGTCCCCGCCGTCCCATCACCACTAAATCTGCATTCCAAGACTGAGCAAGATCGCAGATAACGCGCCCTGGATTACCATAAGTTTGGGTTAATTCCGTTTCAAGGCCGGCTTGAATGGCTCGATCTTCAAAGGTTTTGAGTAACTCTAAGCTCTCTTGTTCAAATTTGGCCCATTGATCGTGATAGGATTTCACCCAATCCATACTCAACTGCCCTTCAATCCCTAAACTCATGATCCGAGGATCGGAAGGACTATCAGAGGATTGACTGGATAATACATGTAGCAACATTAACCGAGCCGAATAGGCCTGAGTCAAGACTAAAGTGTGTTCAAAAATGGTATGACTGGTTGGGCTGCGATCGAGGGCAACAAGAATTCGGGATACCATGAGCAATCGTTAATAGATAATAGGTAATGGGTAATGGGCTATCTCCACGTCCCCGCATCTGGAGTATTTTCCCATTCCCAAGCCCCCACCGTCTAGGGAAGGCGAGTGATCCATTGCACAAATAAAGCTCCAATAGTCAGAGTAACAGCAGTTTGTAGTAAATAAATAATTGTCCAGCGTAAAACTTGAGGAATCCCCATGAGCATGACCTCCAAGGTTAATGTAGGGTACAGGGATCGATCTCACCCTAAAGTTGGTTTAACGAAGGGATTGATGGGTTGATAAGGAGGTTTTTTCATAAGTGGTCTCACTGGTGGGTTGAAATGCACTCTGGGAGGACAAAGTTGCGATCCCTATCCGTAACACGGTTGATAGAGTCACTACGACCATTAAGCTCAGGGTGGCTGTCGGCAGAAGGGAGATGAGTTGGGGTTTCTTTCTTTTCATCAGAGGTACTCATCAATTCCAGTGAGAGGCTTGAGCCTAGGTTACTGGAGGGAGGAAAAGAAATGCATCACCCATTAGTATCACCCAGTTGGGTGAATTGAGGATGATGGAGAGTGGATAGGAGGGCGATCGCCAAGTTCTGGTAATCAGCCTCGGTATTATAGACTTGGGCGCACACTCTCAGCAACCGATGGGGAATTTCCGGAAAGGCCATGATAGCGACTTCGATATGGCTCTCTTGGGAGAGATGGTTATAGAGGGGAAAAGCGGCACCATCAGGTAAGGGAAGCGAAACCATCGAACCGAGACAAGATTCTGGGAGATTGCAAGTAATGTTGAGAGCTTCACACAGCAAACTTTTAGCGCTCATAATCCTTTGATGATTCTGTTGCATGAGCGCACTCCATCCCCCTGGAAATTGGGTTGCTATAAAATCGATCGCTGTGGGGATGCAGAGATAGGGGGTAAAGTCTTGGGTTCCTGTCCAATCAAATTCTAAATGAAATCGAGAGCGATCGCTACGGGTCGAATTGGCTCCGTGACTAATACTCAGGGGACGAATCCCATCTTGTTGCTCAGGTTTAACATACAAAAATCCCGCACCTTTGGGGGTAAAGAGCCATTTATGACAGTTGCCACTGTAATAGGTTGCCTCTAATTTTTCGAGGTTAAGAGGAATTTGACCGGGAGCATGAGCGCCATCCACAAGCAATTCTATGCCCTGGGTTTTCAGAGTTTTGCCCAGGGTTTGAATCGGGAAAATTAAGCCGGTCATACTGGCAATATGGTCGATTAGGACTAACCGAGTTTTAGGGGTAACGGCTGCTAAGATGCGATCGGCAATATCTTGCTCATTTTCTGGAGGAAAGGGAATGGAAACCACCACGATTTTAGCCCCAGTCCGATGAGCCACAAACTCTAGAGCATTCCGACAGGCGTTATATTCATGATTGGTTGTCAGCAGTTCATCCCCAGCAGCAAAGGGAAGTGAACGTAATACGGTGTTTACTCCAGTCGTCGCATTGGGAATTAAGGCTAAGTTTGAAGGGTTTGCTCCTAAAAATTGGGCTAATCGGTTCCGCGCTTGGTCTAGAAGTGCTTCTAGCTCATGCATGATAAACCCGGTGGGATTTTGTTCTAGGTGTTCCCTTAACTGGGTTTGTCGCTCTAATACAGGGCGCGGACAAGCGCCAAATGCTCCATGGTTCAGGTAAGTGCGGTTGGGATCGAGTGTCCACCACTGCTTCCAAGGAGAGACTTCCTGAGTGCCCGTTGCATTCATGGGTTAAAAAAGGGTTGATTTGCTTAAACTCCCCAGGCCGGATTCGAACCAGCGACCAATCGGTTAACAGCCGACCGCTCTACCACTGAGCTACTGAGGATCACAGTTTCTTAATGTAGCGCTAAGACTAGGGGTTTGTCAAGGGGTTAATCCAACTTTTTTTGGAGGCGATCGCAATTACGATAGGTTGCACGATTACAGTCTAAGACGGTAAGCCCATACGCCAAGCCGCTAAACGCTTTTGTGCTGAGGCATCCAGCCCACGGAACACAGAAGAACGAGAGACTTTTTTCTCTGTTTTCCGTTGGTCGCGCAGACCCTTTTGACTGTTACTGACATCATGGGCTAACCGACTCGCTGACATCCATTCCGCTCCATATCCTACCACCGTCATTTGTTGAGCGCGATCGGAAGTGGCCACAATCAGGCGCTTTTGATATTTTTCAATCGAGCGACTAAACTTAGCACAAGCGATCTCAATATAAGAATCCGCTGTTTGGCCAAAATTGGTGTAATGGACACAAACTTGATTGGTAATCTTTTCCTGATGACTGGGAGTGTGTTTGAGATGAGCATCAAACACAATCCGGGTATCATAGCCTCGGAACGAACCGTAGTTAGTCAATACTTCAATCAGTTGTTCGCGGGCAACGTCTAGTCCTTGGCGATCGCGGGTTGCTTGCAAATCGCTCCAAGCACCAATAATGTTATAACCATCAACAAATAAAATAGCGGTAGTTCTGGGTCGAGACATGGGTCTGGATCGTCAATTTTCAGTTCCGGATTTGAGCATATTAAGATAGTATAGTGGCATGATGCTGGAATAGTCCTGCTTAAATAAGGGTCTATAACCCCTCAATCCTTTATGGAGTAAGGGTTTGGTAGATTTAATATTAAATGCAAGAACTGAAGCCAGAATCACTGTCAATCCAGACGGATGAAACCCTCAGTCAGTTCCTTTAGGAATCTTTTCTGAGAGTTTTTCCAATTAGTAACCGTGAAGGAGTGAAACGGATGAACAAAATAGCAGCCTTCATTGGTGCGTCATTCATTCTCCTAATGCCAGGACAAGCCTCTTGGGCAGAAGAAGCCCAAGCAGACGGTCGTCCGGTTTGTGAAGCCGCTCAAAAACTTGCCCAAAGTCCTGAAGGCGCAGAACAAACCATTCGCGGCATTGTTCGGAGTATCGTTGGCGATATGGTCACCCTAGAATTAGCCGACGGTGAAGTACGTACCGTATATCTTGACCGCAGAGAACGAGGATTCATCGGTAACATTTTAGGAGCTGATGTGGTGGTTACTCCCGTTTTCTGTAACCGAGTTTCTCTTTATCGGGAAGCCCCACCGCCCGCTAGAGCCTTTACTATTCCTGCCCTGCCGCCCCCGGCTCCCCCACCGAGTCTTCCTCCCCTCCAGCCCCCGCCGCCTCCACCACCTCCCCCCGCTCCGTTATTACCTCAAACCTGGTAACCGGCTACTGGTATGGATTAATTGGAAGATTTTTCAACCTAAAGAACAAAAGCGAGGTGTTTTCTGCCTCGCTTTTTGTATGCCTTGTAGAAAGAGGGTTATTGTCCTGCGCTTAAAATTTCTGCTGCTGTCAAGTTCAGATCGGGAAAAGTCAGAGAAGTGATGGGGAGATCGCCTCTAAGAAGCTGAATATCATACTCTCCATCAATCAGTTCATAGCGTTTATCACTGCCATAGCAGGCTAGAAACTCATCAAAGTTGAGTGGCCTCTGTTTTATCGGTAGGTCAATCGCAAGAGTCATTTCAAATCAAAATTACATGATCTAGGGGCGAAAAATTTTTCGCCCCTACAAGATACTCTAATTTTAGAGTTACGGTTCAACAATGACTCGGGTTCCCAGTTCCACTTTTTCATAAAGGGCAATCACATCCTTGTTAAACATACGCACACAGCCATGGGAAACATTGTGACCAATGGAATCGGGATTATTCGTTCCATGAAAACCAACTTGAGTTTTTCCATCTGTCCAAAAGCCAACCCATCGGGGGCCAAGGGGATTATCGGGACCAGGGCCGATTTTGTTTCCTGTCCATAGGCTTAAAAAGACCGGATCGACTTCCTTGTTAAACACTTCAAAGTCACCAGTGGGGGTTTCCCATCCCTCTTTACCCACAGCTACGGGATAGCTAGCCAGTTCTTCATCTCCTTTATAAACATAAACTCGCCGTTCTCCGAGTCTCAGAACCAGATGCACTGG
This sequence comes from Roseofilum sp. Guam, assembly GCF_017746735.1. Classification (NCBI taxonomy): domain Bacteria; kingdom Bacillati; phylum Cyanobacteriota; class Cyanophyceae; order Desertifilales; family Desertifilaceae; genus Roseofilum; species Roseofilum sp. Guam. The sequence continues at coordinate 10,808 of NZ_JAGHZN010000083.1, forward strand.
AGTTTGACCAGGCAGATATTTTGCCGCTTCTCCCAGAGCCGGTACTTTGGGTGGGTCTTGAATTAAGGGCAGTTCACTCAGAAGGGGAATCGATTCAGAGCTTAGGGGAACTTCTCCTTCTAGAGCCTGAGTCGGTTGCATGAGTAAGGGAGAGAGAAGCCCTAAGCTAATTAGGGTTAACGGATGGATAGCTGAGAGTCTGGTTTTCATAAAGTGTTGCCTGACTTAATGCTGTAAGGTTAATCGATGGGAATTTTTACGGGGTTCAGTTACCGAAAATTGTAATGGGTAGATCGGAAAATTTCACCCTCGTTTAAGAATTCAGATGGGTGGCCATCAAGCGATTTCTGAGTCGCTGAGGGTTTCCTTGGTCAACCACTTGGCCTTGGTCGAGCAAAAAAGCGCCATGACAATGGTCGAGTTCGTCAAGTCGATGGGTAACCCACAGGGCAGTTAAGCCCCGTTGAATGACCAGGTTTTTGACTTGAATCACCAATTCGAGTTGGGCTTCTCGGTCTAGGAGGGCACTGGGTTCATCTAGGAGCAGAACTTTACAGTGACGGGCGATCGCTCCAGCAATGGCGATCCTTTGTTTTTGGCCGCCACTGAGAGCGTAGATAGGCCGTCGTTTGAGATGAACCAGGTTGACGGCTTCCAAGGCTTCGTCAACCCGTTCTTGGACTTCCTGGATCGGTAATTTTTCTTCTACTAAACCAAAGGCAATGTCGGCTCCTACGGTAGGCATCACCAGTTGATGATCTGGATTTTGAAACACAAATCCGACTGGAGATTCGAGATTGATCTGACCAGACTGAGGATCAAGGAGTCCCGCTAGAGTTCGCAGAAGGGTCGATTTACCACTCCCATTGGTTCCCAGAAGCATCCAAAATTCTCCTTGAGGAACTTCTAAGGAACAGGCTTTGAGGACGGATTGGCCGGAGGGCCAATCAAAGGAAAGATTCTGAACGTCAATTCCAGGAGGATTAGGGATAGCTCCAGTCATTATTGAGTGACGGCGAAGAATCCAGGCGGTCTACCCGAAGCGGCTGTGGTTCCGGTTTTCTCTGCTTTTTGGACAGCGGTGATTTCGCTGCTGAGAAGGGCGACTATTTTTTCGGTTTGGCGATCGCACTTCAGTTCAATCACTTCAGATTCGGAAGAGCGCATGGCTTCTAGAATCTGGGTATAGAGTCCTTGAGCGTCTTCTTCTGATTTGCGCTCGACAGACAGAGGAATGGGATTATTCCTTAAAACAACATCAATCACATACATAAGGCGGTTTTGTGAAGCAAGAATTTGACTTAGTCTAACTCTAAGTATCTCAGATTCTCCAGATTTTCCCATCTTTACCGCTGGTGATGTTGAGGTCAAGATTGAAAAATCAATCGTTTCCCTTATAATTAGGTAAAGAATCGTAAACTAGACCGGCCAAAAGAGTCATTTTCTGCTTAGAGCAGTTTGCTCAAACGTCAGCTAGGACGCGATCGCAATGATTATGAAAATTTTGGAGAACATCACTTTATGACAATCGCAGTCGGACGCGCGCCCAGCGACAGAGGGTGGTTTGATGCCCTCGACGACTGGCTAAAGCGCGATCGCT